>JAYUOR010000626.1:0-7372 GCA_043760765.1 Planctomycetota bacterium
ATTGAATTCTTCGAACAGACCGCTCCCGTCGTTCAGAAAGATGCGCGCGGGCACATTGCCGCCCGAGAGCGAGCCATAGGTGCTTTGGAATAGATCGCGGAAGCCGTCACCGTCCAGATCCGCGAAGGCCGAATCGCAGGACCAATCGATGTAACCACCGGCGACGAGTACGACGCTCGGCGCGATCGACGAGGACGTGTTCGCGTTGTTGACGCCCAGGTTGCGATAGCGCGTCGCCGTCTGGTCGCTGAAGAAACCCGCCGTACCGCCCTGCGCTCCGCCCATGTTGATCCACCAGCGATTCGTCTGGTTGGAAATCTGCGAAGTGTTGGAGGTGAACAGATCCGCGTCGCCGTCCTCGTCGATGTCGACGAAGTCCACGTCGCGGCTTGCATCGATCACCACCGGCAGTTGGCTCGACGTGCGATCCTCGAAGACGCCAAGCGTGCCGCCCTGGGCGCCGCCCATGTTGATCCACAGGCGGTTCTGGTCGTTCCCGAAGTCGCCGCCGTCGGCGAAGATCGCGTCGAAGTCGCCGTCCTGGTCTACATCCGCGAAGTCGACGTTCTCCGTGTAGGAGTTGTTGAACGGCGCGCCCTGCGGAATGCGCCCTGGTGCGAACTGAAAGGTCTGCGCCGAGGCGCTTTCAGTGAAGCAGGCCCAGGCCCCGAGCAGCAGACCGAGTTGGATGGAGCGAATTCGCGGAGCGGTTCTTTTCATCATCTTTCTTCCCTTCTGGGGGGCATCCCTCGGACTTCTCCCGCCGACCAGGGCATCGGCCTTCCAAGGTATTTGGCACGTCGGCAACGAAGCGAACGCCGCATTCAGATTTTCTTGGGCCGGCCCAGGTCCCGATCAAGATCCTCGCCGACCTGCTGGGACGTGCCTTTCCTGGGCCCTGGGTTTGTGCGATCTTGGCGCCCGGAAACCAAAGGCCGAGGATGACCCAATTGCTGCGAAGACTCCCCGTCGTATTGCTCTTGCTGTTCGCGACCCTTGGTCTGGCGCTCGGATCGACGCTCGCGCAGAAGCCGGCAGCCGCTTCGGGGAAGCCGAATTCCTTCGCGCATGAAAAGCACGTTTCCCCGGCCTGGTCGAGCCAAGAGGCGAAGAAATCCAAGCCCAGGCGCGACGGCGAGGTCCCGCGCGACTGTCGCGGTTGCCATGAATATCAGAAGGACGTGCCGCTCGCGCAACTCGCCAAGCCGACCGACCGCTGCGAACGTTGCCACGATCCCGATGGCTATTGGAAGACGAATGACCAGACGGTCAATCGCGACAAGGCGCGCGTCGATCCGAAGAACGAGGCGACGCGGCTGTTCAAGCATGCGAATCATCTCGTGTTCGCCGATGGAAAACCGATCGACTGCGCGGAATGCCACTACGAGGATGCGGGAACGAAGGACACTCCCGCCTGGCGGATCAAACTTCCCAGCGACAACGCCGAGAACAAGTCGTACTGCACGAAGTGCCACAACAACGCCAAGCCCGCCGAACAGTGGACCGAGCAGGAACGCGATAGCCGCAAGGCCTTCAACGCCGGCCTGACCGCGGAGGCGGCCAAGCATTCGAAGTCAGCCGGCGCGCGCGCGCCGCTGGTCTTCAGCCACGCCGCGCACCTCGATGCCAGGGAACTCTCAGGCGGAAATCTGGCCAAGTGCCAGGTGTGTCACACTTCCTTGAAGAACTCCCGGCCGGAGTCGCTTGCCGAAACGCAGTTTGACGCCAACGCCTGCGAGACTTGCCACACGGGCATGGAGTTCAGCTCGACTCCAAAACGCGAAGACGGCACGCCGTTCACGGTCGCAAGCCCGACGGCGGGCGTGTTCTCCCACGCGCAGCACCTCGCCGGCGGCGCTCCGAAAAATAATGCCACCAAGCCCATCGGCGACAGCGGCTGCCTGGCCTGCCATGTGTTCGAATCCACGGCCACGCGCCCTGAAGGCGTGCGCACGTTCACACTCAAGCCTTCCCTCCAGCCCGGCAATGGCAAGGGCGTGTTCCAGGGCTGCGTCGAGTGCCACACGGAAATCAGGATCCAGAACCACGGCAACACCGACGAGTGCGCGCAGTGTCACATCGTCGAGGCGGGCTCGCTGAGCAAGAACGGCGCCATGAAGTCGAACCGTCCGCTCGAGCGTGTCGCACGCGTCGATGCGGCGAGCTTCACCTTCGAACTCCAGAGCCACAAGTTCATCTCCAAGGGCCAAGGCGAGAACGCGCCGCAAAACTGCGCGGAGTGCCACAAGGCCAAACTCGAGCTGCAGCCCTCGCGCATCAAGGACCGCGTCTTCAATCACGCGACGCACCTGCCCAAGGACATCGCCACGTTGTCGGCCTCAGCCAAGACCGCCGCCTGCGAGAAGTGCCATGCGGACGTCGCGAATTCAGGCACGCTCAAGGACATCACGCAAATTTACGCCGCCGAGGCCTGTGTCGAATGTCACGGCAAAGCCGGTGCGATTCCGACGCCGGAGAAAGATCCGCGCAGTCAACTCTTTCGCTTCAATCACAAGCAGCACGTGGGCAAGCTTGCAGCCGACGGCCGCACAGTCTCGTGCGCCGATTGCCATCTGAGCCAAGGGCCGGATCAAGCGGCCAAGATCGTGCTCGCCGAGAAAGTTGCCGAGTGCACGCTATGCCACAGCCACTCCGACAAGTCGGACGCGCGCGCCAATCGCTTCACGAAGGCGGCAGTGGCGTCCTGCACGCTGTGCCATGTCGCCGGAGTGCCGGCCAAGGGAGAAACCGTACCCGTTGGCCGCGCCAGGCTGGTGGTGAAAGGCAGCGGCTCCCAGGAGCACAAGGGCGAAAGCCAGTGCACGCAATGCCACATCATTCGCGATCAAGCCTTCGACGACAATTCACGAGTCAAGGCGAACGCGAATCCGATCGAGGTCTTCTGGCAAGCCAAGCACGATTTCGAGTCGCCCCATGAAGCGCGGCTCAATCTGAAGAAGATGCCGGATGCCTCGCCCCAGCAGAAGGAAATGGCGAAGTACTTCTACGACGATGTCGCCTGCACCGACTGCCATTGGGCCTTGATCGATAGGGCCTTTGCGCAGACCACCGTGTGGCAAGGTGCAGCGAAGACCAGCCGAGTGGAGCGAGTGAAGACCCTGCTCTCCGCCCCCCGATGGGATCGCAACTACCGTCAGACGCAGGGCGACAAACTCGGCGGTCTGAACACCGACTACCCGAGTGGATTTCCTGGTCTGGTCTTGCCCAAGGCGAAGTGAGTTGCCGGTTTCACTCAGCGCTTCGCTTCGGGCAGTGACCAGTGGAACCAGCCGCGGTTGAAGGCGTGGCAGTCGACGCACAGCGAGCCGCGCGCGCCGGGAATCGACAGGTCGCCGACCGCGGTCGAGTTCTTCAGGTTCTCGATGTCGTGGCACTTGGCGCAGCCTTCGATCGCCGGTGAGCCGTCCTGGGCCATGTAGGTCATGTGCCCGGCATCTTTCGTGCCGCCGAAGTGATTGAAGTTAAGCGCCGCCGGCCAGTCGGTGCGGAAGGGACGCTTGCCCTGGAAAAGGATCGCGCTGCCTGAGCCCGCGGCGGCACCTTCCGGGTGGCAGAAGGTGCACGCGCCGCCGGCGATGCGCTGGTGATCGCTGTGGCACTTCGTGCAGTTCTCGACGCCTTCGAGCAGCTTGGGCACGGCGCGCGGGTCCGCGTCGTCGGCGCCCTTGAAGGTGTGACAGGCGAAGCAGCCGCCCTCGATCTTGGCGTGGGACTTGTGCGGAAAATCGATGCGCGTTTCGGTCTTGCGCTCGACGACATGCTCGCTCACCGCAGCCTGATTCGCCGGCCGGCTGGGATCGTCGTGACAAGTCTTGCAGGCTTGGCCCAGGTCCAGTTTCAAGTCTCCAGCGAGCGTCGCCGACTCCGACTGGGCAGCGTGGCAGCCCGTGCAGCTTTCCTGACTCAGGCTCGCCTGCGCGGACTTGGATGTAGGCCAGAGCGTCTCCACGTGACTGCCATGCAGGAAGCTTGCCGCGGAGACGACCAGTCCGCCTTCGAGCGTCTTGGGATCGCCATGGCACACAGCGCACTGAGCCTTGTCGGCGGAAGCTTGAACGTGCTGGCCGTGCGCGATGCGCCGAATGCCAAAGCTGCGCTGGGCGATCTCGCGCTCGATCGTCTTCAGCTCCGGCTTGGGTTGGTGTTGATCGTCCTGCGCGTGACATTGCAGGCACTGCTCGCCACGGCCGTGCCAGCTCATCGTCTGCATCAGCTGCGTGCCGGCCGGCGGCTTGCTCGCGAGCTGATTGCGCAGCGCCTTCAGCGCGCCGGCATCGATGCCCGGCAGCGCGCTTGGGGTTTCTATGCCTTGCACATGGCAGGCGGCACACACGCCGAAGCCGACGCTCTTGAAGTCCGTTGCGCCGCCAGCGCCCGCCGAAGCCGGGCTCTGCACATGACACACGCCGCAGTCGATCGAGCGATTCAAGTGCGTCTTGTGCGCGAACTCGTCGAAGCCGTATTCGTGGCGATCGCTCGGAGTTTGAACGCTTGCATCCACGAGTAGACTCGCGAGCACGCCGATGCGCGCCTTGACCTCCGATTTCAGATCGTCGCCAGCTCCGTTGCCGAAGCCCGCGGTGTGGCATTCCATGCACACGCCAAGGCCAAAGTCCGTGGACGATTTGCCTTCCGCGAGGCGCTTTTTGGCCGTGTCCGTCAAGGCCTGCTTGCTCAGGCCGTTGTGCTGCACGTCGTGGCACATGCGGCAGCCAGAGCTCGGTTGAGCAACCGCCGCGCTCAGTTTCGAGTCATGCTCGGGTGAGCCGTTGTAGAACGGATGCCGGGTGGACATTTCCGCGTGGCAGGCCGCGCAGCTCGCAACGTCGCCTGGGGATTTGGAGGCGTGACAGACCTTGCAGCTTTCGTGCGCGACCTTTTCCAGTGAGAGTGTCAGCCGGTCCTTGCTCGCAGACCCGCCCGTGTCCACGTTCGGCGGCTTGGCCGCGAACAACAAGGCATGCGAGCCGTCGAGTTCGCCAGGTTGCAGCAGACGCTCGCCACTGCGTGTCGCAAAAATCCACGTCACGCCGGCGATCGCCAGCAGTCCGGCGAGCCAGACCATGCTGCGCACGGCAGCAACCCGGCCGAAGCGCACTTCGCTGCGCACCCACTCGTCCGCGTCGGTGTGAAATTCCCCCGGCTTGGGCTTCTTGTAGTGGAAGCTCGACTCTTCGACGAGCACCTCGAGCGCGGCGCGCCCGTCGTCCTCTTTTTTCAGCTCGAAGGATAGACGCGTCACGCCGATGACGACCTGATCTCCACTCGAGAGTTCGACCGGAGCGCTGACGGCCACGCCGTTGTGCCAGGTTCCTGTGACGCTGCCGCGATCCTCGACCACGAACCCAGAGCCCGTGTGACGCAACGTGCAATGCTGCTCCGCAACGACCGGATCGTTCAGTTGCAACGCGCAGGTCGAGCGCGTGCCGATTTCGATCGCGGGCACGACCCACTCTCCGCGCGGCTTGCGGCCGGGCATCGAAAAGGCTCGAAAAACAGCGCTCGCGGCGGCTTGGGCATCAACCACGCGCACCTCCACCGACGGCATCGGCGATCGAGCCATCGACGACCTTGGAGTGAATCTGATCGACGTCGTAGCGGATGCTGGTCGGATCGCGGCGCGCGATCGCGCTGGTCGGACAGTTGTAGACGCAGCCTTCGAACGGCAAGCCCGCGCACAAGTCGCACTTGATCGACTTGCCCTGCACCTTTTCGCCGCGCGCGCTCAGCACGGGATCCTGCTTGGGGGCGTCCGCCGCGGGCGCGATATCCGTGCTCTTTGGCGCCTTGCGCTTGAACAGGGCTCCGAGCAGCGGAATCGTCTCGAAGAAACTCTCCTTGGGAACGATCGGCGCCGAACCCGGCGGCGGTGTGTAGCGGATCACGCCGTAGGGACAGGCCGAAACACAGGCCGAGCAACCCACGCAGTTGTCGTAGACGAAACGTATCAGCCCCTCGGTGTCGCGCCGGATCGCGCCGAAGTTGCAGGCCATCATGCACTCGGGGATGTCGCAGTTGTAACAGGAGGTCGCGAGGTTGATCTCCGTCGGGACGAGGTCGATGACCGCAGGTGTGCGCTGGCCCTTCTTCGAAAGTCGCGGCACGCGATCTTCGTGCACGGCAACGCAGGTCTCGACGCACATGTTGCAGCGCACGCAGCGCTGCAGATCGATTACCAACGCCTCGCCGCCCTTGACGCGACCGCCCTTGACCAGGACTTCGATTTCGTCTTCGGACTTCGCCGTGCGTCGGGTGGAACGCGAAGCCCCCGGCGCGCTGTGGCTCGACGGATCGTGGGCCAGCGCCATGGCGGCCTTGCTCAGTGCCTCGAGCGCGGCGGCATCGGCGCCCAGGCTTGCCTGGATCGCGGCACTGGAAATGACCAGCACATCGGTCGGCGCCAGTGCCGTGTACGTGCCCACCCAGACTTCGTCGCCCCCCGCCAGCGAACGCTCGCCGAAGGAGGAGTTGTTCATGTGGTACTCGAGGATCTGCTCCTGCCCGCCCTGCAGCTTGCGCGAGCAACTGATCGCTCCACTGCGCACCATGTACACGGCGTCGGCTGGTGCGCCCTCGACAGCGATGAGCTTGCCTTTGGGATAGGTTTCGAAGCGCACATGGCCCTTGATCGCGGCAAGCTGCTCCTTGGGCAGGCCGCTGAAGATCGGCATCGTGCGCATGTGCGCGGCGAGCGCCTGGCGGCGATAGCGCTCGTCGATGCGCTTGCGGAAATCCTGGTTCGAGGGATCCTTGCAGAGGATCTTGAACGTGCCGCCGTCGATGGTGAGAAGCGTGCAGGCCACGTCGGCCTTGAACGTGGCCAGCGAAGGCTGATTCGAGAGCGCGCTGGCTTCGCCGAACCAGCTGTGCGGTCCGAGGAACTCGTGCAGTTCGGTGCGGCCGTCGGTGTCGGTGCGGAACGCGCTGACCGAACCTGACAGCACGTAGTGGAAATCCTCGGTGTATTCGCCCTGCTTGACGAACACGGCATCGGCCAGGCCGGGCGTGTAGCGACGGAACTTGAGCAGGATCTTGCGCAGCCGCGGCGAAAGGCCCGCGAACAGCTCGAGCTTGAACAATAGTTCGCTCTCCTTGGACTCGAGTTCGGACATTCCCTCTTCGCTCATGCTGCTTGGCCCCTAGTACAGAGCGATCGAGACTAGGTGTGTCACGACGGCGGCGCCGAGTAACAACGCCGCGGGAAGGTGCAATGCACGCCAGGCCATGAATCCCAGTCGGATGCGCCACAGCACACGAAACTCGGCGTCGACGCGCTGAAGCTGACCGCGCAACACGAGCGCATCCTGCAGTTGAACGCGCCGTGCGCTGTCACTTGCCGGCAAGGCCTTGA
>JAYUOR010000627.1:0-7349 GCA_043760765.1 Planctomycetota bacterium
GCCTCCTCGGAAACCATGCAGGTTGCCTGCGTCGGCGCGCCTTGCCAGCGACGACGGTTGCTCGCCGAAATGGACCTGTTATTCCGTGACAGAGCCTAACCGTAACGCGCGGCCACGCTGGTCCGTCCGCGGTACGCGCGGGAGCCGAATAGAACACTCGCACGAGTACCGCTTCGGGGCGCTGTTAACCAGATGGTTGAAAAGAAACCTGCTCTCCAGAGAGTTCGCAGTATCCACCGCGCTGACCAGTCCGCCGTGCACCGCCAGCTCGGCGGTGCAGCCGCGAATGCAGAATCAGGGGCTCGGAATTCCTATGAGCCGAGCGCGGCGATCGAACTCACATGTCCTCAGGCAGCACCGTGCTCCACTGCTCGTTGAGGTACTTGATGAACTCTTTTCGCAGCTTCTTGCGCTGCGTGTACTTCACCGACTTGTCCCAGTCTTCCTTGCTGATCTTCTTCATCGATGTCTGAGGACCGCGTGCCTTGATCTCCTGACCGTTCTTGTAGCCCGAGTCGTACTTGTCCTGGAAAGGCTTTGCCTTCGCGAACAAACTGCGGCGCGTCGGCAGGTTGTCGAAGCCGTCGGCGACTCCGAGGTCCATCGCCTCCAGCAGCATTTCCGAGTCGGGTTTCGGGGGCGGCTTCGGCTTTGCGGCCTCCTTCGCTTTCTTCTCGGCGGCTTCTTTCTCCGCCGCGTCGGCTTGGTATTCCTTGACGTACTTCTTGTCGGCGTCGGCAGTCTTGTACATTTCGTCGAGGTACTTGATGACATCCTTGAGCTTGGCGACCTCGGGGAACTTCTTCAGATCGACCGCGCACTTCATGATTACGTCGAGCTGCTTCAATCGCTCGACGAGTGGTTCCTTGCCGTAGACGTTCGCAACCTTTTCGTAGGCGGTCAACGCCTTCGCCAAATTCGGCGCGGTAATGCCGTGCTTCTTTGCGAGCTCGGCCCATGGCTTCGAGGTCAAAAACTTCTTGTCCATCTTGCGTAGATCCTTTGCGCCGATTCGGCTTTCGCCATGCGCGCGGTACTGTGATCGGTGAGCGTACGCCGAAAGTGCCCGGCGTCGGACGCTGCTGATGAGGCCACTTCGCGGATGTTGCCAAATCTGCCATCGCTCAGCAACGCGCGTCGCTACTTCATGCGCCCTCAAGTTCGGAGAGAACCCCGATCTCCGGAGAGTTCGCAGAGTCCACTGCGCTGACCCGTCCGCCGTCCACCTCAGCTCGGCGCCGCTACCGTGACGGCAGGATCAGGGGCCGGACTTCCTATGCGATCAGCTCGACCTCGCGTGGAGGCCGGCCTTCTCATCCCAGCTATCCGTCGAGGTGCAGGCGCTGGGCAAGCACAGGTTCACCAAGCAGGGCCAGAGCAAGGTCGGCTGCGCCAAGACGAGTTGTCTCGCCGTCATCGAAGAGCGCGAGCGCAAGGGCCAGATTTACCTCCACGTGCAGACCTTCTATCCGCGGTTCGGCGACGAGGAGATCACGCGGCTTCTCGACGCAAAGACGGCCACGCGATCTGGGTCTCCGGCGAGTCGAGAGAGGCACTCGGCGAGAGATTGCGGACGGGGCGACCGTCTCGCAGACTGGCTCGACGGCGTCGGGGAAGTTCCCCGATGCGGCGAGCCCGCCAGGCGGGCCGCTAAATCAAAACAGCCCACATTTGGACGAGGAGGATTCGCCATGGCCGAGAAGCACCTGACATTGGCCGGTTGGAAAGACGCCCTGACGAAGAACAAGGTCAAGGACGTCAAGCTGATCAAGGACTCGGAGCTGCAGAAGGCCCTCGCGCTCTACGAGAAGTTCAAAGAGGTTGCGACGTCGGAACGCCGCGACACGCTCGACGAGATCATCAGCCTCGCAACGCCGCTCAAGAAAGACAAGGCCGTTGCAGCGTACCCGGGCCTCGTGAAGTACCTCGGCGATCTCTTGACCGCCGCGACCGCCGCACGTGTGAAGATCAACAAGGAGCTCGAAAAGGTCGGCATGAAGACGGCCGATGTCCAGATCATCGCGGTGAACTGGGACGGCGATCCGATGGGCGGCTACGAAGCGCTCCTGGAATTCAAGGCGCCGGGAACGCCGACCGTGGCGCTGAAGCAGGAGATCAGCGGCGGCGTCGTGAGCTTCAGCAAAGTGTCGCTGGCGCCGAGCGGAACGTTGCGATTCATGGCTGTTTCGAAGGGCAAGGCAACCTTGCTGCCGATGGGCGTCATCAACTACGACCTGTCAGGCAAGGCGATCCTGAAGTTCCGAGCCACCCAGGAGTTTTCCGAGATCAAGAAGCGCGCGAAATCGGCGAAGGAAGCCACCGAGAAGTCGGGGCTCAAGGGCACTGCCGGCATCGAGTGGAAGATCGTCAGCGTCGGAGGCGAGATATCCTCGGAGTCGGAATCCAAGAACGTCCATGAGGAGGAGGTCGAGTACGTCATCAAAGTGGCGAAGGCGACGTTCCTGATGGCAAAGCTGTAGTCGCCCGGAGTCGGCTAGACCCTTCTCCAAATCAGTCCTGCGCACCCCGCGGTCTATCACCTGCGCGGCGAAGGGATCAGAAGAGCCCCGCCTGCCGCGCTGCGAGCGTGTCCATTGTGACGGCGACCAATGAGTGAAGCAGCGCGCCGCCTGCCGATGAGCGGAAGCGCAGCGCGAGGAAGCCGAGGATCATGCCGGCGACGATGGCGCCGAAGGCTTCCGGCGCCGGTTTGTGGAAGTGGATCATCGCGTAGGGCACGACCATGACGAACACCGCGCTCGCGCCGAGGCGCTTCTCGAGCGTGAACAGCAGATAGCCGGGGAAAAAGGCTTCGAGTGCGAAAAATTGCGCGACGTACGCGGCCTCCCAGCGGAGAAAGACGTCGAGTCGCTCGCGCGCCGCGGGCACGAACGGACAGGTGTCGCGAAACGGCGGATTCTTGGATGCAACGATGATGACGGGCAGCATCAGCACGAAGAGCGCGAGGTAGCCCCCACGAGGCGAGCGAAGCCCATCAGGCGGAAGCCGACGCTCGCCGGCGAATCGCGGTGGAGAAAGAGCACGAACGCGAGCGGCAGGACGATGTGGCCGACAAGCCAAGCGACTGACCAGCTGATGCCGGCTTGCAAGGACGGCGCCGGCTCGACTCCGAAGTCGAAGCCCCAAGCGGAGCTTCCACGCGCGTCGGAAGGGAGAAGTACTCGAAGGCCGTGAGCAGCGCGGCTGTGTAAGCCAGGACTCTGGGGATGAGCTGCAGTTCGAACTCAGGCCTCGAACGTCCAGCCCGCATTCCCGCGTCGCTCCAGACAATTGCTACACGGTACCATCGAGGCCGTGACCGGACGCTTGCGCATCAGTCTGCTCGTTGCCGTTCTGGTGTTATTGGCCGGCATCTTCACGCTGCTCGTCACGGACGGATAGGACTTCTTCTGCAAGGCGTGTGCAAACACGTTTTGAGCGCCGAAAATCCACCCGAATCGTCTGGCTCGGGTCACTCGGCTCGGGCCTTCCTTCCCAGCTCCTCCGCCACCGCAGGCACGCTCGCGCGGTCGTGCATTTTGGATGCTTTTCCGGACCGATCGACGAACGAGGCTGCGCCACGAGCCCGAGCGCGGGGTTATCTATTCCGTGCTGCTGGCGCACCTTGAGACCTTTGTGGTCCGCGCGCGCGAGCACGGCCGCGGCGGGGAAGTCGGGGCGCTGAACTGATTGGCGGTGCGCCTGCAGCCGCTGCCGATCCTGCTCTTGGAAGCAGTGGCCTCGGCGACTGAGCGATTGACGACCTGCAAGCACTGCGGCAGAACGACGCAAGCTGATCGCTGGATCAGCTTGCGCAGAAAGGTTCACAGGGCCTGAGCGAGCCCCTTACGGCGTGGCGCATTCGAGGCCCCATTGGCCTCCCGGCTAACCCATTCTGTTCCAGCTTTCCATTGCGAGGCGGAACTCATTTCCGCTCCGAGTGGAAAGCACGGGCGACCAAATCGAACGGGGCCATCACTTCCCGGCGATGATGAGTCCGGCTGTGCCGAACGCGCTTGTGACTTCCGGCTCGACGATTTGCGAGGTCAGCACGACCTGTTGCGCGACGCCCTTGCCGAAGACGTTTCCGTAGGCTTCGATCGACAGGCATTCGTAGCAGATCACGAGTTCGAGCACCATTGCGCCCTGCTCGACGCGGATTCCATGGCGTGGTTTGAAGCACTTGGCTTGGCTTCCGTCGCTCTCCCGGATGCCGCGCAGCACGAGTTCGGCGAGCGCCTTGCGCGGGCTCGCTTCGGAAAGCGAGGCGCGGCCAGTGATCCTGTAGCCGTGCAGCGCTCCTTGCGCCGGCGGCGCTGCATCGGGCGGCAGCGGAGTCGGATCGAGCGAGAACAACTCCAGGGTCGAGGCCGCTCTCAAGAGCGCCTCAGCTTCGGCCGGCAGTCGGTTCTTCTCGTTGCTCGCCTGCACGACGGGCGTCGGGGTGGCGGCTTGGACTACCGCACTCTCGCCGGGTTCTCTCGCGCAACCAGCGACTGCACAGACCACGATGCTCAGGACTGCGACGATTGATTTCATGACTCTCCTTGAGACGTTGAATTGAACGGACGTAAGAGGGCGTCGTTGTGTCTAGCAAGAATGGATGGAATGAAGAGGTCACCGCCAATTCACAGGTCAGCGTGACTTGCGAAGATGCGTCACCGCATGACGAGGAACACGGCGATGCCGACTCCGAAAAGTGCCGCGATGATTGAGATAGCGAGCCATGCGCGTCGGCGCCGATTGCCCTGGTATTTGGTCCAACCGTCGGTGTCGAGAAAGTGGCGGCTGTTGGCAGTCACGCGCACGGCGCCTCCGCCGATCAAACCCTGAAGACGTCTCCTGTCGAACGAACGGCTGAGCGAAAGCTGGATCGCTGACTCGGCAGTGAGAGCTCCAGCGTCAGCAAGTTGTCGGGAGATGCGTGCCTCGGCTCGTCGCATCGCGACCACCATGAATATCGGAAGAAGACTTGGAATTATCGCGGCTGCGCTCATTGCCGTACCTCTCAGCAGAGTCTGTCTAAAGTCGTCCCTAACCTGCGAAGGCGCCGGTCGGGCACCGTTCGACAGACAGCCACCGTAACGGCGACTTCCTCAGGTTCAAGGCTTGTCAGGCGGCGCGACCTTTGCGATTGCTCTCAAACGCTACGGATAGGACCTCCAAGCCCCTGATGATGGGAGGGGGATGGAGGCCTTGCGACGGCCGTTTTTGCCTGTTCTCGCGGGTCGAGCCGTTGTTGGCGTGCCGCGAAGTGCCGTCCGACGGCGCTCGAGCGTCAGGCTCTTGCTCACTTGGCCATGCGTCGCCTCACGCGCACACGGAGCGTGCGCGCGCGGATGCCCGCTGGTAGTCGGCTCAAGCGCCGAAGGCCAGTGCTTCGCCGACGCGTGAGCTCGCGGGGATTGGGGGATTGCTCGGCAGTCCGAGATGACCTTAGGATTTTTCGCACGCGATCTTCGATCACGCTGCCAGGCGCAATAGGCGGCAGCCTGACCGGATCCGCGATTCGTAGGAACGTCTCCGGACACATCAAGCTCGCCAGCTCGGCCATGATCAAGTCGCGCGCGGTCGTCCTCACCGACAACACCACCCATATCAAGGGCAGACCGTGTACTGCAACGCGTCGGAAAGCGTCGTGTTGTTCGGAGCAGCGAAGCCGTTGTCGCGCCCCCAGGCCTGGCAGTTGATCACTGTGCCCACGAGCCTCAAGTAGGCAGCCGGTGTTCCGCCGAGTGCGCCCGCAGCGAAGGCGTTCATGTCGATCGAGTACACGCCTGAGCAGTCGGTGATCGTCGGATTGCCCAGTGAATTCAGCGCGAGGCTGCGTCGCACCGGCGTATTCATGCACAGGACACCGCCTCCAAACGGCGTGGCGGCGGGACCGTTGTTGCTGTACATGTAGAAGCCCGGCTTGTTGTTGATCACGTTGCTTGCGCTGACGACGAATCCCGACGCTGCGCTGGCACTGGAATTTCCCGTCGAGCTGATCGTGGGCGTGCAGCCCAGCGAGTTCGACTTGGGCGAGCAGTACACCAAGGACGATGCGCCGTTCCAGGAGTAGTGAGCGAAGCGGATCGAGGCGATGCCCGCGGCGCTGGCAAAGTTGCCTCCTGCGACAAAGTCGCCGCTGGGTAACTTGGTGAGCGAGCGCACGTCGCTGCTCAGTCCCGATCCCAGCGCCGACCACGCTCCGCCGCCTGCGCCGGTCCAGCGCGCGATTCGATTGGCCGCGGCGCCGCCCGCGGTCGTGAACTGACCGCCTGCTACGAAGTCATCGTTTCCCACGTTGTCGAGAATCGCGAGCGCGCGCACTTCGAAATTCATTCCCGTCCCCAGCGCCGACCACGCGCTGCCGTTCCAACGCGCGACCTTGTTCGCCGACGTGCCACCGGCGTTGTTGAACGCTCCGGCCGCCACGAGATTGCCGCTTGGCAGCAGTGCCAGTGCGAACACGTGCCCATCCATGCCGGCTCCCATCGCCGACCATGCGCTCCCGTTCCAGCGCGCAATGTGCGCCGCGGGCAAACCGTCGGCGGTGCTGAAGTACCCGCCGGCGATCAAGTCGCCTCCCGGCAACACAGCCAGTGAAAAAATGTAGTCGTCCATCCCCGTTCCCATCGGCGACCAGGTCGTGCCGTCCCAACGCGACACGTAGTGCATCTGCACGAAGTTGACGAAGTTCAACGTGCCGGCCGCGACAAGATCGCCGTTGGGCAGCACGGCAAGCGCGTAGGTGTCCCGGGTGTCCGTGCCTACTCCCAACGCGGACCACGCGCTCCCGTTCCAGCGCGCGGTGCCTTTCGCCGACACGCCGCCCGCCGTGGTGAAACCGCCGCCGGCGACGAGGTCGCCATTCGGCATGACCGCGAGCGAGAGCACATAGTCGTTCATCCCGCTTCCCAGAGGCGACCACGTGGCCGTCGCCGGATTCCACATCGCGATCTTGCTCGCGGGGATTCCACCCGCGCTGGTGAACGCACCTGCGGCGACCAGCACCGCGGGCTGGGGGCCTGCTCCATCGCGGTCCCACATCGTCATCACATAGGGGATCGCATCCAAGCCGGGAACGCCTTCACCGGCAACCCAACCGGCGGAGCACTGAGCCGAGACCGAGCGCACGGGCGACAGGGCGATGATCGCCGCGATTGAGCCAAGGAAAGCAATGGCTGAGAGTGTCTTCATGATGGTGACTGGCCGTGGTCGACCCAGGGCGCGGGCCGAATTGGAGAGATCGGTCCGGACCGGCCGCGCTTCGCCCATTTGAGCGGCCGGTGGAGCGCTTGCGACGAACGCGCTCGCTTCGTGAGGCTGTGAGGCCACAGGCCAGCCGATGCACAATGGATTCC
>JAYUOR010000628.1:0-2860 GCA_043760765.1 Planctomycetota bacterium
CGAAGCGCTTGCTGCTGCGGGCGATCGTGCCAAGCGACGCTCAGGCGCTCTTTGTACTGCGTGCCGATCCCAGAGTGATGCAACACATCGGCCGGCCGATCGCGAAGACTCTCGAGGATGTCGAAGCGCTAATGAAGGACATGCAGGACGCGCTCGAGAAGCGCACCGCGATCGTCTGGGCGCTCACTCGACTCGGCGATCCAGAGCTCGTCGGCACGATCGGTTTCTGGCGCATCGCCGCGGAGCATCATCACGGCGAACTCGGCTACATTCTCAGGCCCGATTTGTGGGGGCAAGGAATCATGCGCGAAGCCGCGCGGGCGGTCGTCGAGCACGGATTCCAGTGCCTGCATTTCCATCGCATTGAAGCCTGCGTTGCACCAGAGAACAAAGCCTCGATCGCGTTGCTCGAGTCGCTCGGTTTCGCGCGCGAGGCGCATCTCGCGCAGAACTTCCTCTTCGATGGAGTCTTCCTGGACACGTTGATGTACGGGCTCTTGAATCCGAGCCACTGAGGCGCTGCTGCGCTGCGGGCGAGCTTGGACGACTGGATAAATCGCCGCATTTCGCGCAGGAATACCAAGCGGTTGCGCGCGTCTCAGGTCAGGGATGCTAGCTTGCCCGCATGACAAAAATCACTGTGAGCGACCATGGTCCGCTGCGTTTGGAAGGCGAGATGACGATCTGCGATGCAACGGGCAAGGAATATGGCCTCGCCGGCCGCACCGTCATCTCGCTTTGCCGCTGCGGACTCTCGGCCAACAAGCCGTTTTGCGACGGACAGCACGCTCGCCAAGGTTGGCAAGCCGCCTGTCCGGCGCGCGATCTGCCGCCGCCGAAACCGAAGACCTAGGCAGGTGCTGCGAAGGCTGAGACCCATGCATTCCACTTCACGTGGCCTGATCTTCGGTGAAGCGCTGCTCTGCGGCCTCACGTGCATCGCTGCGATCTCAGGCTGCAATTTTGCGAAGCAGCCTGTGGAGTCGACGGCGGCGACTCCGCTCGAGTTGACCCAAACCAACGCAGAGCTGGAAGCGCTTTATGCCGCCGACCAGGCGGATCGCACGCCAGGGACTGCGCCGAGCGATTGGACTGTGGTCGAGAAGCACGATCTCGAGCGGCAAACCCGCGTGCGGGAACTGCTCGACAGCGGTGAGGTCAAGAGTGGCCGCGACTACTACCGCGCCGCGATGGTCTATCAACACGCCAACGGCGCGGACGGCGTGCAGCTCGCGCATGAGCTCGCCATGATCGGAGCGTGCCTGGGCGACAAGGATTCACGCTGGCTCGCGGCGGCGAGCTACGACCGGATGCTCATGAACCTAGATCAGCCGCAGCGCTTCGGCACGCAGTACCGCAGCGACAGTGAAGGCAAGCTCAAGCTGTACGCGACATCGGACGGCGTGACCGACACCATGCGCTCGGCGTTGCACGTGCCTACGTTCCGCGAGGCAAGAGAGCGCGAGCAAGAAATGCAGGCGCAGCTCGACGAGTTGGGCAAGACGATGACGGCGCCGAAGACGAAACATCCTGGAAACTAGATTTCAGGCCGGCGTTGCGCACGCCGGTACTGGCAGCACGAAGCAGGCAGGTACACGATGACCGCAGGCAAGCTCGCTCTGGGACTCACGCTGCTTCCGCCCGCGGGCCTGGGCCTGTCGATGGCCTTCTGCTGAAGCCATCCCTTGGCGGCGCTCGGTCCGAGCCTCATGTTCCTCAGCACTCCGCTGGCGCTTGGAGTATCGATCTATGCCCTTGCACGCGCACCCGATCGGTCCTTCGCGATCACGGCCCTCGCCTTGAGTGGTTTGGAAGCGCTGTTCCTGGCCTTCGTGAGTGTTGCAAACGTGATGTACTGAGCGCTGTGCGGCCGCGGGCATTGTCCTGGCGGTGCGGCGCGTCCTCTTGACGAGATTGGCGAGCGCGAGCCGCCGGGCGCGTGGCGCACGCACTTGCAGTCTTCCGCGCGAGCGAGGACAGTGCCTGGATGAAGGGACCATTGATCCTCGGCATCGTGTTGCTCAGTCCCCCCGCTGCCGCTCAGCGCATCGCCTACGACGAATTCGACGGCACCACGCGTGCCGGCTTTGCGCGCGAGGGAATCGGCGAATGGAGTGTCGATGGCGCCGTGGAGCGCGACGGAAAGCTGACCACGATCAACGGAAACTCCTGGCGCGAGCTGGAGACTCCGGTGAGCCGCGCGCTGGTCTGGTACGCGGTCACGATGCGCGTCGCGGAACCGATCGAAGGTTACGCATCCGTCGTGCCGGCATGGAGTCGCTCGACGCAGTACTCGGAGCTGGGCTTCAACAGTGGCTATGGACACCGTGAAGGAATGTGGACTGCTTCCGGGGTCGTGAAGACCGGAGTTGCGTGCACGCAAATGCAGACATTTTTGCAGCGCTACGACCTCGCCGCCGGCGTGTGGAGCGCGTGGGCCGCGCCGGGGGACGGACTAGCGCTGATCGATGGCGCTGGAAACGTGACTGCCAAAGCGCTCGTGCGTGACGCGGCACTCGGCAGCGATACGTTGTCGCACCTCTACATCACGAAGGGCTCGATGCAGGTGCTCGAGATCGAGCGCGTCGCGATCGCGATGACCGCGAAGGATGCACTCGTTTCGGCGAAAGCCAAAGATCCAGTCTTGAAGGTCGTCGTGCCCCCGCCGGCCCCGCTCTCGCCCGGTTTCGAGGCACTGCTGGGCGAGAACTCAGCGCTGCGCATCGGCGAACGTATCGCTTTCTTCGGCGACTCGATCACCTGGCAGGGCGGGTACATCGATCTTTTCGAGCGCGCACTGGCGGCTCATCAGCGCGATAGGCACGTGACGCTGCTGCACAACGGAGTGGACGGCGCACGT
>JAYUOR010000629.1:0-2855 GCA_043760765.1 Planctomycetota bacterium
GTCAATTTCTGTATCGCGATCGACGGCACACCGACTTTCGAGGGCGAGCCCCCGGGCTGGGTAGTGATGGAGCCCGGCTCGGTCCACGTCCCGACCGTCGCCGGCGGAACGATGTTGATCGTCTATCTCTTGCCGCGCGGCGAGATGGAGTTCCTGAGTTAGCCGCAGGTGTCGAGGTCGACCTCGGCGGTTTGGCGCTGGCTCTTTGCCTTCGCTGCTCGTTGCTTGAGCGCGTGGCGGAATTTCGGCAAGAGGTCCTCGCGATCCGCTTCGCGCAGCGCTTCTTCGACGAGTTTCTGATTCTCCGGCACGCGCCAGCGCACTAACGCCTTCTGCAAGCGCCGCTCGCGGCCGCCGCGCGGGATGTACAAGTCCTCGTAGGTCAGCGGATCCTTGCCGGTCGTGTACTGCACGCAGGCGCGTGTCATCGGCAGCGGGATGAACTCCTGAGCCTGCTCGGGGCTGTAGTTGCGCTCGAGCAGTTTCTCGAACAGGATCACCGCGTCCTTCATCGTCGTGCCCGGGTGGCCGACGATGAAATAGTTGACCAGGTGCTGGTCCTTGCCTAGATCGGCGCACTCTTCCTTGTAGTCCTTCTCGTAGGCTTCGTAGACGTCGAAGGATGGCTTGTTCATCGCGCGCAGCACGGTCGGCGATGCGTGCTCGGGCGCGAGCTTCATGCGACCCGGTGTGTGGTTCTTGACCAGGTCGTGGTGCAGGGGCAGCAACTCTCCGCGCGTGGCGCTCTTGGTGCTGCGCAGCATGTCGTAGCGGATGCCCGAACTGACGAAGGCGTGCTTGACACCCTTTTGTTGTTTCACGAGCGCGAGCAGACGCCGATAACCCTCGCTCTGCGTGTCGATGCGCAGCGCGGGACACACGTCCGGCGAAAGGCAGTCGCGGTCGAGGCAACCCTTGCCGGCTTCGAGCAACTTGCAGCCCAGGCCGTACATGTTGGCCGTCGGTCCGCCGACATCCGTGATCGTGCCGCGGAAATCGTGGTGCGCGGCAAGCGCCGAAGCCTCGCGCACGATCGATTCCGGCGAACGGCTCTGGATCGCACGGCCCTGGTGGAACGTAATCGAGCAAAAGGTGCAGTCGGCGAGGCAGCCGCGGTGCGTGTTGATGCTCCAACGCACCGGCTCGAGCGCGGGCACGCCGCCTGCCGCGTCGTGATCGGGATGCCATTCGCGCCGGAAGGGCAGATCGTAGTACTCGTCGACCTCGGCCTGGGGCGCGGGCTCGAGCGGCGGATATTGAACGACGAAGCGTTCGCCATGGGCCTGTGCAAGCGGCCGACTGCCTGGTGAATTTTCTTCGCGCACAGCCTGGAAGAGTTCGATCTGCAACTGCACGTCGTCGCGCATGCTCTCGAAGCTCGGGACCTTGCGCGCGTTCGCGGGCACATCCGCTTTCGCGACGATCGAACAAGTGCTGGCCAGGCCTTCGAGCTTGCGGCCCGACTCGAGCCGACGCGCGATCTCGAGCACCGTGCGCTCGCCCATGCCCCAAACGAGCAGGTCGGCCTTCGAGTCCACCAGGATCGAACGCCGCAGCTTGTCTTCCCAATAATCGTAGTAGGCCAGGCGCCGCGGCCCGGCCTCGAGTCCGCCGACGACGATCGGCACTCCGGGAAAGGCGTGGCGCGCCAGCGCGGTGTACGCGATCGTCGCGCGATTGGGCCGGCCTGGTTTTCCGCCGGGGCGGTACACGTCGACGTGCCGCAATTTCTTCGACGCGGTGTAGTTGGTGACCATCGAATCGATGGTGCCCGCACTCACGCCGACGAAAAGCCGCGGCTTGGGCAGACGCTGCCAACCGGAACCGGGCTTGCCGGGTTCGTCGATCTCCGGCACATCGAGGATGCCGACGCGATAACCCTTCGCTTCGAGCAAGCGCCCGATCGCGGCGACGCCGAACGAAGGGTGATCGACGTAGGCATCGCCGGTGACGAGCACGATGTCGAGTTCCTCCCAGCCGCGAGCGTGCATCTGCTCGCGCGTGCGGGGAAGGAACGGAGCGCGAATGCCGGAGCCGCGAACGGACTGTGCGTCTTTCATGTGGGCCTTGGGATCGGGGCGAACCGCCGCACGGATCCGTTGGAGCGCGAACAGTCTACTCGCCGCCGGCCAGTTCTTTCTTCAGCTTCTCGAGTTCGGCGTCCGCGTTCTGCTTGGAAATCGCTTTGGCGGCCTTGGCGGCAGCCTCTTCCGACGTCATCAACGCAGGCATCTCGGCCTCGGGCGCGGGAGCCGGCGCAGCCACCGGCACGGACGGCGGAGCTGCCTTGGGAGCCTCAGGTTGTTTCGCGGTGCAGGCCAGCAGCGCCAGCGCGCACAGGCCGCAGAACATCGGACGCTTCATCGTCCACCTGCCTTGCTCGGATCCTTGACCGGTTCCTTCGCTTCGCGCCGAGGAACAGGCGCCTGCTGTTGGGATTCCTGTTTGCGGCCATCGACCTTCGGCGTCTGGCCGGCCAGCAAGCGCGGTTCGAACTGCGCGTAAGCCGGGCCGAGCTTCTCCTTGAACTGATTCATGATCAGCAGGTAGCGCTTGTTCTCCCTCGATTTCAGCTTCTCGACCTCGCCCAGTTTTTCGTTGTCGCCGTTCTCGCGGTAGATCTCGACCAGACGATCGATCCTGGCCAGACGATCGCGATGCAGATCCTCGATCTTAAACATGTCGCGCGCGGTTTCGCGCAGGTCGGCCCGCGCGCCGGTTGCGGGATTCTGCCCGGCATCCTGGGCGGCTTCTTCGCGGGCACGCTTGACGCGCTCGGCGTCCCGGTCGTGCTGCTCCCCTGCCGCCGCAGCCTCTTGGCGCGCACGCTTGATGCGCTTTGCCTCCTGCTCCTG
>JAYUOR010000630.1:0-7300 GCA_043760765.1 Planctomycetota bacterium
ACGACGGCGGGGGGGCAAGAGCGTATCTTGTTCGCCCCCCCGGACCCCGGTTCCCACGCCCCATGCCCAGCTTTCGACTCGAACTCGACGCCCCGAACAATATTGTCCTGGTCATGGTGACCGAGGACGACGGCAGCGAACACGACTACCAGTTCGATTTCGACCCGCGTTCCGGCCGCTACGAGTTCTCCGAGCGCGATCTGCTCGAGCGCGATTTTGGCGCCGAATGGGTCGAGGAAATGGACGAAGCCGTGCGCAAGGCGATCGCGCGCTCGATTTCGTCGCGCACCTGAGTCCCTGTGTGCCCGGGAGGGGCAACGATCCACGCCCATGCGCCGCGTCTTCCTGATCGTGCTCGATTCACTCGGCTGCGGGGAGCTCCCTGACGCGGCCTTGTTCGGCGATCAAGGCGCGCACACGCTCGATCACCTGGTGCGCGCGGCCGGCGGACTCGATGCGCCGCGCCTAGTCGCTCTCGGGCTTGGCCACGTTCCCGGGGTCACGAGCCTGCCGCGCGTTCCAACGCCCGCGGCCGCGTTCGGCCGCTGCGCCGAGCGCTCGCCGGGCAAGGACACGTCCACAGGGCACTGGGAGATGATGGGGCTCGTACTCGACAAGCAGTTCCCGGTTTACCCGCAGGGTTTTCCCCCGGAGATCCTGACTCCGTTCATCGAGCGCGGCATGCTGCCTGGCGTGCTGTGCAATCAGCCCGCGTCGGGTACCGAGGTGCTCGACAGGCTCGGAGCGGAGCACATCGCGACCGGCAAGCCGATCGTCTACACGAGCGCGGACTCTGTTTTCCAGGTCGCCTGTCACGAAGAGCACTTCGGGCTCGAGCGCCTGTACGAAATCTGCGAGATCGCGCGCAAGATCCTCGATCCCTACGGCGTCGGCCGAGTGATCGCGCGGCCCTTCGTCGGCAAACCCGGCGCCTTCCGCCGCACCTACAATCGCCGCGACTATTCTCTGTTGCCGTTCAAACCTACCGCGCTCGATCGCCTGAAGGCCGCCGGTGTGCCGGTGATCGGCGTGGGCAAGATCAGCGACATTTTCGCCGCGCAAGGTCTGACCCGCGACGTTCACACCGAGGGCAACGTAGACGGCATGCGCGCGACGATCGAACTGGCGAAAACACAGGAAACGGGCCTGATTTTCGTCAATTTGGTCGATTTCGACATGCTGTACGGGCATCGGCGCGATGCTGCCGGTTATCGCCACGCGATCGAAGTTTTCGACAAGGACCTCGTGGCGCTCGAGCGCGAGTTGCGCGAGGATGACCTGGTGCTGCTAAGCGCCGACCACGGCAACGATCCGACCTTCACGAAGAACACGGATCACACGCGCGAATACGTCCCGATTCTCGCGTTCGGCAAGCGCGTGAAGCCAGCCGTCGAACTCGGCACACGTTCGAGTTTCGCGGATATCGGCGCCACGGTCGAAGCGGCGCTGGGTCTGAAACCCACCGGCCCCGGAACATCGTTCCTCGGGGCGATCCTCGCACGATGAACGCACGCGAAGTCTTGCTGAAGAAGCGCGACGGCGGCGAGCTCAGCGACGCACAGATCGAGAACTTCGTCGCCGGAGCGGTCGACGGCACGATCGCCGATTATCAGACCAGCGTGCTGCTTTCGTCGATCTTCCGCCACGGCTTCACGACGCGCGAACTCGCGGCTTGGACCGGCGCGATGTTGAACAGCGGCAAGACGCTCAACTTCGATTCGATCGCGAAGCCCAAGGTCGACAAGCACTCGACCGGCGGCGTCGGCGACAAAGTTTCTATCCCGCTCGCGCCTGCGGTCGCCGCCTGCGGAGTCGCCGTGCCGATGATCTCCGGCCGAGGGCTCGGCCACACTGGAGGCACGCTCGACAAGCTCGAGTCGATCCCCGGCTTTCGCACGCAACTCGAGCCGGCGGAATTCGCACGCGTATTGGCGCTCTGCGGTCTCGCGCTCGGTGGCCAGACGCCCGGAATCGTGCCCGCGGACCGCAAGTTCTACGCGTTGCGCGACGCGACCGGCTTGGTCGAATCGATCCCGTTGATCGCGAGTTCGATCCTCTCGAAGAAACTCGCCGAGGGTCTCGACGCGCTCGTGCTCGACGTCAAATTCGGATCCGGCGCGTTCTTGCCGCGCATCGAGAAATGCCGCGAATTGGCGCGCACCATGCTCGAACTCGCGACAGCGATGAAGTTGCGCGCCAGTGTGTTCCTCACGTCGATGGAGCGGCCGCTGGGCGAGTGCGCTGGACACACGCTTGAAATTGCCGAATCGATCGCCTGCCTGCGCGGAGGAGGTCCCAAGGATTTGCGCGAACTTGTCGAAGTGCAGGGTGCAGAGATGCTGCGCCTTGCCGGTGTGGCGCGCGACGAAGCTGACGGCATCGCGCAGATTCGCGGCGCGCTCGATTCCGGCCGCGCGTTCGAGGCCTTCCGCCGCGTGGTCGAAGTTCAAGGCGGCGACGTGCGCGTGATCGACAATCCGTCGTTGCTCGCGCGCGCCCCAGACGTGCACGTAGTCGAAGCCGCACACGCGGGTTGGTTCGATTACCTCGACGTGCGCGAGATCGGCAACGCGATCGCCGCTCTGGGCGGCGGCAGGCGGCGCGTCGAAGACAAGGTCGATCCGCGGGTCGGTGTGAAATTCAAGGTCGTCGCCGGTGCGCGGATCGAGCGGGGACAATCCATTTTCGAAGTCCACCACGGTGAGTCCGGATTCAGTCGGGCGCTCGCGTGTCTTGGCCGTTCGTTCAGTATCACCGACGCACAGCCGAACATCGGCCCCTTGATCGCGGAGCGCATGCTCGGATGAGCGCCATGTCGAAAGCCACGATGGAGTCACGTGTGGATGCGCTCGCGAATGCGTTCGCGAAGAACGGTTTGGAGCGCTTCGATCTTGCGATCGTGCTCGGGTCCGGTCTCGGCGCCTTCGCTTCAGCAATCGCGAAGTCGCGCACGGTCAGCTACGTGGACATCGACGGCATGGCGCGCTCGAGTGTCGCGGGTCACGCGGGGCAATTCGTCATCGGCGAAGTCGGCAAGTGCCGTGTGCTCGTTCAGCAGGGCCGCGCGCATCTCTACGAAGGCTGGAGCGCACAGGATGCGACGCGCGCGGTGCGCGCGTTCGCGAAACTTGGCTGCCGGGGAGTCGTCTTGACCAACGCCGCCGGCGGTCTGCGCCGCGAATGGAAACCCGGCACGCTCGCTCGCATCACCGATCACATCAACATGCAGGGCCGCACGCCGCTCTGCATGAATGAGCGCTCGTCCGGCGAGATCTACTCTGAAAGATTCGGTGCCGCACTTGAACGTGGAGCCGCCGATGCCGGCATCGACTTGGCGCGCGGCGTCTATTGCGGTCTGCTCGGCCCGAGCTACGAAACGCCCGCGGAAATCCGCATGCTGAGCGCAGTCGGCGCCGATCTGGTCGGCATGAGCACGGTCGCAGAAGCGAGCGCCGCGCGAGCGTGCGGCATGCACGTCGCAGGCCTTTCGCTCGTCACCAATCTGGCCGCCGGAATCAGTCCGACAAAGTTGGACCACGCCGAAGTCCTCGCCGCGGGAGCAACCGCCGCGGAGCGCATCACGAAGTTGCTGCTCGCGGCTGTGCCGCTCTTGAACGCCGTTGCAGCCAAATAGTGGGCCAGTTGTACGGCCGGACTTGAGTCTCTTGGCAGCAGCGTTGAAGATTCACGCGGTGCGGTAGTCCAGCGGGGCGCCGTTCAAGAGTCTTCCTTCCCACGGAGAATCGCGATGAATGATGAGTCAACTCTCGTCAATATCAAACGCTTGCTCAACGCCGCCTCGGTGTTGCTGGTCGTCGGCGGAATCGTGTTTGTGATCATTGCCGCCATTGGCCACAACACGGCCGCCCTCGGCGGCGCGGTGGGCTGGGGAGCCGGAGTTGGCGCGACGATCCACACCTTCGCCAACAAGCTGATCGCGATGCTCGAGACACAACGCAAGGCATCCACGGTCAGCTGATCCCGCCAGCGGCTGAGAGCGGGAAGGACTCAGCGCGCCTCAGCCGTCGTAAAACACCTGCCGGTGCAGGCCGATCAGTTGGCGTTCGCGCTCGGTCAACGCGCGCGCTCGCGCGGCCTCACGCGTGTGATTGACTTCGTCGGTCGGCAGCACGCGCTGTGCGATTTCGCGGCGCGCGTAGTTGGTCTGCAGAAAAAAACGCCCCGCACCGTTCTCAGCCGGCGGCAAGCGTCGGTGCCAGGAGTCCGAGACGAAGAAACCGACGTCGCCAGCATTGGCGATGTGCACTTCCAGAGAGCGCTCGCGATAGGGCAAGTCGAGATCCCAGACCAGCTCGCGCGGCGGCACGCGCCCTGAAGTGTGGCTGCCGGGGATGACCGCCGTCGGCCCGTCCTCGAGGTTGCAGTCCTGCAAGTAGACGTGCGTGCCGACGACAAAAATCGGATAGGGGATGTTCTCTGGCCATTCGATTCCCTCGGCGCGCGGCACGTGCGGGCCGCCATCGACGTGCCACTCCTGTCCTCGGGGCGCGCGCGCGTTGC
Organism: Planctomycetota bacterium; assembly: GCA_043760765.1. Classification (GTDB taxonomy): domain Bacteria; phylum Planctomycetota; class UBA1135; order UBA1135; genus JADJQU01. The sequence continues at coordinate 4,522 of JAYUOR010000630.1, forward strand.
CGGGTGGATTTTTTCACGCAGTGCATGAGATCGCGTGGCAATCGCCGCCGAGCAAGGGCTCGAGAATCTCGAGCACAGCGGCGCGGGCGATCGCCGCTTGGCATAGCGCGCTGCGATTGAACATCTCGTAGCGGAACATCTGCGCGTTCTCGGGCGAAGCGCGACCGGCGCGTTGGTCGGGCGGGAAATCGCTGTAAACGCCAAGGATTTCTTCACGAAGTCGCTCGATCTCCTCGGCGGAATAGGCTCCGCGCAGCAGGTAGTGGCCATCTCTTTCCAGGGCCAGGCTGCCCTCGGGCGCCGGGCCCGAATAGGGCTGGTTCAAGTACTCGATCTTGCGAAGCAAGGCTGTCTGTCCTCGGTTCGGGGGAGCGCGGAACCGCAGGCGAAAAGGGGAAGTCGCAGGGGCTAGCACCCAGCATCACCGAGGGTCACCGAATTGATCAAGCCCGGGAAAGAACTATTTCGCGTCGCGGACGATGACGCCGTGGGCCGTCTCGGCCATCACGAAGTCCGGTAGCAACTTCTCCGTCGCGCGAATCGCCCACTCGCCGTCGAACAGGATCACGAGTCGGCCGCGGGCGTCTTCGGTGATCAAACCCGTGTAGGCCGTTTCGAGCGCCTCGACTTTCACCGGCGCGCCGTCCTTGCGCGAGACCCAGCGCGCGAACTGGTAGGGCACGCTGTCGAAGCGCATTTCGACGCCGTATTCGCTCTTCAGGCGGTACTTGACGACTTCCATCTGCAACTGTCCGACGGCTCCCATGATGAAGTCGCCGGCGGGCGCGTCGGGGCGGCGGTAAACCTGGATCGTGCCTTCCTGGCTCAGCTGTTCGATTCCGCGGATCAGTTGCTTGCGCTTCGCGGGATCGATCATCACCACACGCGCGAAGTGCTCAGGCGCGAAACTCGGGATGTCCTCGTAGCTGAACTTCGAGCCCGCGGTCAGCGTGTCGCCGATTTCGAACAGGCCAGGATCGTGGATGCCGATCACGTCGCCGGCGAAAGCTTCGTCGATGATCGTGCGCTCCTGGGCCATGAACATCGTCGGATTGGCCAGGCGCAATTCGCGGCCCGAGCGCACGTGGAGTGCCCTCATTCCGCGCTCGAAACGCCCCGAGCAAATGCGAAGAAACGCGATGCGGTCGCGGTGCGCGCGGTCCATGTTGGCCTGGATCTTGAAGATGAAGCCGCTGAATTCAGGATCGCCGGGTTCGACCGAGCGCACGTCGGTCGGTCGCGCGCGCGGCGGCGGCATCAGATCGACGAAGCTGTCGAGGAAGGCGGACAAGCCGAAATTGTTGATCGCGCTGCCGAAGAACATCGGCGAAAGTTCACCGCGCTCGAAGCGCGCCCGGTCGAAGCTGTCGCCCGCGGCGTCGAGCAATTCCGCGTCGTGACGAAGCTGCGCGTAACCGACTTCGCCGAGTTCACGTTTGAGCAGCGGGTCGTCGAGTCCGCTGATCGCAACCGGCGGTTTCTCCGAGCCCCGCAGCGAACTCGAACCTGCGTGGGCCGCGTCGAAAAGGTGCACGTTCTTGTCGAAGCGGTGGTACACGCCGCGAAAACGCCCCTCGCGATAGATCGGCCAGGTGACCGGGTACACACCGATCTCGAGAACGTGTTCGACTTCGCCGACCAGTGCGAAGGGTTCGCGTCCGTAGCGGTCGAGTTTGTTCACGAAAGTGAAGATCGGAATCGAGCGCTCGCGGCAAACTCGGAAGAGTTTGCGCGTCTGCTTCTCCACGCCTTTCGCGCAGTCGAGCAGCATCACAGCGCCATCGACTGCGTGCAGCGTGCGGTACGTGTCCTCGCTGAAGTCCGCGTGGCCGGGTGTGTCCAGCAGGTTGAGTTCGCAACCGTGGTAGGGGAACTGCAGCACGCTGGTCGTGATCGAGATCCCGCGCTCGCGCTCCATCTCCATCCAGTCGCTGACCGCGTTCGAGCGTCCGCGCTTGGCGTGCACCGCGCCGGCCAGTTGGATGACGCCGCCGTAGAGCAGGAGCTTCTCCGTGAGCGTGGTCTTGCCCGCGTCAGGGTGCGAAATAATCGCGAACGTGCGCCGGCGCGCGACCTCCCGGTCCAGTTGTTCTTGGCTACTCATCGAGGGATCGCCCGCATTTGAAGGGCGAAGAGTGTCTTCGCGCTAGTGCGAGCCGTCAAGCCTCGCGGAGCTTACACTGTCGGGCCATGTCCTCCGCCGGACCCGAAAACACGCCCTTGGACGTGCGTGCCATCGCGCAGCGCGCTGCCCAGCGCGCCCTCGCCGAACGCGGCGGCGCGCAAACCGCACCCGCGCAGTTGCTCGGCGTGCACGTCGCCATGAGCTCGCCGGATCCAGAGCCTCCCGCGAAGAAGCCCGCGCGCGGCCGCGAACTCGTCGATGCGACGAGCCTGCGTACGACCGCGGACGGAGCGCAATTCGCCGTACCGCACGGCGCGATCGTCACCGATCTCGCGCGCGAGGAGGCCAAACGGCGCCACATCCAACTCGACGACGTCATTGCAAGAAGCAACGTCGCGCGCGGTACGCGACGCGTGGCCCTGGGCGCCGATCACGGCGGTTTCGCGCTCAAACGCGAGATCTTGAGCTGGCTCGCGCAGTTCGACGCGGTCGGCATTGACCTCGGCACGCGCGATGAAAATCCCTGCGATTACCCCGATTTCGCGCGCGCCGTGGGCCAAGCGGTCGCGTCCGGCGAAGTCGACTTCGGCATCCTGATCGACGGCGCGGGGATCGGCTCGGCGATCGCAGCGAACAAGATTCCCGGCGTGCGCG
>JAYUOR010000631.1:0-2846 GCA_043760765.1 Planctomycetota bacterium
CAGATCGATTCGGCGTGGCACCAATGCGGCGGGTCGACGATCACGCGCGCGTCGAGTCCCAGTTCCCTGAAGCGCTTGCTCAGATACTCCGCGGCAAGGTCGCCCGATTCCGTGCCGCCCATGCGCGGACCGAGCTTGCACAGTTCGCGGACCTCCTTTTGGAGCACCGATTCGTCGACGAGTGCTGCGAGGCGGGTCTCGAGCGCAATTTCTTCCGGCCCGACCCCGGCCTTCGCTGGAGTCGGAACGGGGGTCTGGAGGGTCAGGCACAGGCAAAAGGCGGCGAGGTTGTTCATAGGGGGCCTTGGCAGGCCGGGACAGTATGCCTGGGGGGTGGCTAGGTGCAGGCCGACGATCCCAAGGAGCGCCTTCGGATCGCCCCGGCCCTCGGCCGATACAGCCCGCGCACGCTCGTGGTCCTCGGACTCCGCGCGCGGCCTGTTCGGACGGCGCACCGCGCTTCGTTCGCGCAGGCTCGTGGCGCACTCCTCACAGGGATCACTCGTGCTTCCCATGGCAGACAAATCCAACGACGCACGGCGCGCACAAGGCAATCGCCCGGCCGACAACTCGACGCACGCCACTGCTGCGAGCATCTCGGCACAGAAGAATTGGCAGGGCGGCAACTCGGCCGAGGACTTCCTCGGGCTGAATGCCGGACCGGCCGATCCAGAACCCGCGCCGCCCATCGCAGCACAGCGCATAGCCCCCCCGAGCCAGCCGGTCAACGAGGCGAGCTGGCTGATGGATACCGAGCAGGCCGCGCCGGAACAGGTTCCGGATGAAGAGAACCCGCCGACCGAGGACGCCTACGAGGATGAGGAATCGTTCGAGGAAGCGGCCGAGGAGTCGTTCGACGACGGCTCGGTGCGCGCCCCTGCGGTGCTCGATGCCTCCTGGACCGAACCTCGCCACACGCCCGCTTCGAAAAAGCGGCCAATGCTGCTCGCAGCCGGTGCCGTAGTGGTGCTCGCCGCAGGCGCATTCGTTTTCCTTCGACAGGCTCGTCACGGCCAGACCGCGTCCAATACCGTTACGGAAGTTGCGCAGGCGAAATCGCCGCTGCTACTCAAGCAGCCCAAACAGCCGGCGACCACCGACTTGGAGACTCCCAAGTCGCCGACGTCGTCCGCACCGAACGGTGGATCGGGTCGCCTGGCGGTCGACCGTACGGGACACACGCAGCCAGTTGCGATTCCCGAAGTCGTCGCGCAGAACGACACCGACGTCGCGCCGCCCGCAGCCGTGCAGCAGCCGGCGGCCAAACCGCAAGCTTCCGCGCCCCAGCCGCAGGAACTCGCGCCGCAGCCGAAGGCCGTGGTCGCTCAGGTGGTAGAGGGGCCCTCGAAGGAAATGCTGAAGGGCCTGGTCAATTCCATGCGCGGCAAGATCGTTCGCGGGGAGTACGCAGAGACCCAGACTGCCTTCGACAAGATCGAGGGCCATTTGGTGTTGGCGGAAAATGATCCGTTGCGCAAGGACCTCGTCAGTGAGTTGCGCCGACTCGACAAGCAGGCAGCCGAACTTGTTGCCTCCGAGAACTCCGTGAGCAACACGAAGACTGGGATCCTGGTCGGCGCAGCGTCGTCGCCCGCGAAACCGTCGGTTGGGCCGGCCATCAGCAATTCAGTCACGGCCCGCCCGAAATTCCAGCCCCCGACCAAGTCAGCGTCCGCTCCGGGCAAGTCGGTCGCGCTCGCTGGCGTAGCCGCTGGGCTGGCGACGGGGCCGGAAATCGATGTTGCGCCCCAGCCGACGCCGTTGCCCGCACCCAATGCCGTACATCCGTCGCCCGAGGTCGGTTCCGTCAACGCCCTAGGCTCGGCTGGGTTGGCAGACGCCGAGGTCGCGACCGGCGAAGTTGCCGCCGCCGCGTCCGAAGCTCCGCCCAGCGAGATCCCGAGTGTGCGCGTGCTCAACGCACGCTCGCAGCCGATCGGCGAGGGCAGCGGCCAGCGGCCGAATGCCGACGAGCATCTGACCACAATACGGACGGAAGCGCCGGAGCTTGAACCCGCTGACCTCCGGCCGGAAGTGGCCTCCCAGTCCGTGCCTGTGGCACCGACCGTGGCCGCGCCGACGCCTGCCCATGTTCCGAGTGAGCCTGTGCAGGCACCGGCGGTCGCCAGCCGCGAGGGTTCGCTCGACGCAAGCGACGTGCTGCTTCCCCCCGCGCCGATCAACGGCGTGCGCGTCGCTCAGGGCAAAGACATGGACACCATCTGGACCGGCGAAACCGTCCCGATGGACCGTGTGGATGCGCCGGTCAAAGTGATGACACCGCTGGTCGGAAACGTGCGCGTCCACCTGAAGACGAAAGAGGTCTTCGAGGGTCGGCTCTACGCCGTCGGCGAGAATTCGGTCTGGATCGAAGGCCCCTTCGGCCGCATGGGACTCGCCAACGAGCGGATCGCCAGCGTGGACAAGGTCGAGCCGCCGCCAGGGGCCGGCGCTACGTCCAAGGATCCGAAGGCGGCTCCGAAAAACGATCGCGTCAAACTTAAGACTCCGGGCGGAATCGTGTTCGGCAAGCTGATCTCGAGCGACGGGCCGAAGAGCATGGTCGTCACCGACTCCGGGCTCAAGCTGACCGTCGACACGAAGGAGCTCGAATTCGTGGTGCAGCCGCCGAAAATCGTGATCAAGAAGGCCGCGCCGAAGGGCTGAACGCGCGCCTGCAGTCACGGCAAGCAGAGCCCGAACATCCCGGGTCGCTTCTTGGGGGGGTATTCCGGATACATTCCGGGGATGCACCCCACCTCCTTCCGGCGTTCCACGCTGCCGTCACTGATCGCATGCTTGCTTTGCTCCTGCGCGAGCGCGGAAATTCCCGCTCCGACGATCGT
>JAYUOR010000632.1:0-2840 GCA_043760765.1 Planctomycetota bacterium
GCTGTATTCCCAGCCGAAAACAAGCTGCCAGGTGCTGTCGTCGCGCAGGACCAGTCCGGATTCGAGCGTCCAGAACGGGCTGGCCTGCCAGATCCCTCCCAGCGTCAACTCGATCTGGCTCTGGCTCTCTCCGCCTCCGCCCATGTCCAGTGTCGGGGCGATCTCCGCGGCCAGGGAGAAGCTGTGGGTCAACGAGTACTCGAGCGCCAGAGGGAGCTCGAGAATGTCCTGCTGGCCGGAGTCACCCGACGCCGTGTAGATCGCGTTGAAGTCGATTTCGAAGTTGTTGATCTCCTTCGTAGCGATCAGCCCGATCGTCAGGTCAGTACCGGAAGATCCGAGGTTCGAATCGGAGGCCGTGGGCAAGCGCGCGCCGCCGAGCACAGTGAACGACGGCGTGAACCTGCGTTCGCGAATGAACTCGTACTCCAGCGCGGCTTCCAGATCGTCGATTCCCGTCAGTGTGCTTGCGGCCTGTGACTTGGCGTCGATGTGGCTCAGGGCAGTCTCGACGCTCAGCTGAAATGTCTCCGTGAAGCTGTATTGCGCAAAGAGCGGGAAGTCGTACTGGGTCTGGTCGCTGTCGGTCTCGAACTCGAAGCCTCCGCCCACGACGAGCGGCAATGCGACGGAGGACGCTGATCTTCGCGTGCGAAAGACGCTTGACTGCGCGGAGGCAAGCTCAGAGGTCGTTAGGAAGCATGCAGCGGCTGCCAGGCCCCAACGGCCAGTCCAGAGCAGACGGGTTCGCCGCGACCCGCGGCATGAAGTTAGGTCGATTGGCTGGGGGATCACGTTTCTTCCTTGCTTGGGCGATCTACTCGCGGGTGATCGAGGTCAGAACCGCCGTGGAGCCATCGGAGCCCGTCTCTTTGATGAAGCCGACGCCGCGCGCGTACCACTTGTTCTCATGGCCGGACTCGAGCAGCGACCACTCCTTGGTCTGGACACAATCGGCGAACGTGCCGGCTGGAACACTGGCGGAGACTCCGGCGGAGACGATCTGTCCCATGTCTTCCGCAACGCCAAGCCCGTACTCCTGGCGATATGGTTCGCCGGGAGTCGAATGTCCCGGCATCATGATTCCGGGCTGTGCTCCGTTGATGCCGGCTTCCCACGAACCCAGAGTGCTGATCAGGCCGCCAGGACTGATCTCCTTGGTGTCCTCGCCGAAATACCAGACCGTGCCGTCCTTGTGCTGTGCGACCCAGTCATACGTGTCCTCGGCGACTCGGCCGTTCTTCATCACGACGTCGTGTACGACGACGCACTTCACACCCATCACAAGCTTGGTTTCCCGCGTGACCGTGATGATGTCCTCGCAGATCTCGCCCTTGTCCTCTTCGGTGTATCGAAGGGTAGTGCCCGGCACGAGCGGGCAGTAGGGGTTGTTGACCTGAGTGGAGAAATCAGCCGGTTCGACAGCAGGATGGTATTCGGCAGCTTTCAGGCCCAGGGATTCGCAACTGACGGCGCCGACCGCGAGTACCGTACCGAGCAAGGGGAGCAAGGGGAGTTTCTTGGTATTCATGAGTTTTCCCTTCGAGTGTTTTTGCCGGCGAGATTGCCGGACCAACTCTTTGTAGCGGCACCTACCTTAAGTGGAGATGAACCCGGCCGTGCAGCACGCTTCGCCATGGCGGGATCATGTTCGTTGACACTCAGGTCTCTACGATGGCAGTCTCAAGTCGCGCCGTCCCTCGACTGTTCCATTTGGAGCCTTGACCATGACCTCCTCACTTCGATTCATCCTCGTCGCCGGCTTGATGACCGCGGTGCTTTCGGCATGCAATGCCGACAGGAAGGCGGCCTCACAGGCCGGCAAGCCGGACGACAACGATTTCCAAACGGAGTTCGATCTCGACCGGCGCACGCTGCTCGACCATGGCAGAAATCCATACTTCGTGCTCGAGCCCGGATTTCAACTCGAACTTGCCAGCGACGAAGGCCATCTCACGATCAGCGTGCTCGACGAGACGCGCAAGATCGGGAACGTGACGACGCGCGTCGTCGAAGAGCGCGAGGAAGAAGACGGCAAGCTAGTCGAGGTCTCGCGCAACTTCTTCGCGATCTGCAAGCAGACGAACGACGTCTTCTACTTCGGCGAAGAGGTCGATGTGTACAAGGACGGGAAGATCAGCGGACATCCCGGCGCGTGGCTGGCCGGAGAAAATGGCGCGCGCGCGGGGCTCGTGGCACCGGGATCACCGAAGGTCGGTGCGAGGTACTACCAGGAGATCGCTCCCGGGGTCGCCATGGACCGAGCGGAGATCGTCGATGTCGCGGCAACGCTGAAAACGCCCGCAGGCCTGTTCAAGAACTGCCTGCGCACTCACGAAAGCACCGGACTCGACAAGCAAGAGAGCGAATACAAGCTCTACGCTCCGGGCATCGGCTTGATCCAGGACGAGGATCTGCTGCTCGTCGCCTACCGCAGCAGGTGAGCGCGTGCGTCAGCCGAAAAACGGCAAGACGAGTTCGAGCGCGATCAGAGCGATGATGATCCACTCGAGAATTTCCATACGGAGCTGCGTCGCGTGATCATGCACCTTGGAGTAGATGCTTTCGATCGTCTCCAGCTTGCGCAGGATGCCCGAGTTCCACTCGGCCAAACGAAAGCGCGATGAAGTCGCACGATAGACGCGCGCCAGGTATTGATCGCCTAGCAGTTTCAAGGCGTTGTTGACGCGCTCGTGGAGGATCGCCGCATCGACCTGCAGCTGCGCCACGGCGCGCAGTTCCGCGCGCGCGCTGCCGGGAAGGCGCAGCCTGGTCCAACTGCGATTGGCGCTCATCACTTCGTAGGAGCGGTCGAGCGCGCGATCGAGGCGGCCGTCGAG
>JAYUOR010000633.1:0-7275 GCA_043760765.1 Planctomycetota bacterium
GATCTGCACTCCTCGAGGAACCCCATGCACCGCAACTTTGCCTCAGTAGGCGCGTCTTTTCTGCTAGTCACCGCCCTCTCCAGCGTCGGATTCGCCCAGGGCGACAACACGTGCGCAACCGCGCAGGCGATCTCGGGCTCGGGCACGTTCGTGTTCGACAACACGCTCGCGACCACCGATGGCTCGCCCGACAACCTGTGCCTTTTCTTCGGCCAGTCGCAGATCGATCTCGACGTGTGGTGGAGCTGGGTTCCGACCGTCAGCGGCGCCTACCAGATCGACACCTGCGCGCAGACCACGGTCGACACGAAGATTGCCGTGTACGACGGCTCCTGCGCAGGAGCTGTGCTGGCCTGCGGCGACGACGCATGCGGCGTGCAGACGTTGATCCAATTCTCGGCCGTCGCCGGGCAGACGTATGTGATCCGACTCGGCGACTATCCCGGCGCGCTCCCTGGCACGGGCACGTTCACGATCGGAGTCATCCCGCCGCTGCCGATCCTGGCGACCGCGACCAACCCGGCCAATGGACACGTCTATCACTTGCTCGAGTATTCGAGCTGGACGCTTGCGCAAGCGCGCGCCGTTTCCCTCGGCGGCCACTTGACGACGGTGAACGATCAGGCCGAGCACGATTGGATCAGCGCCAACTTCCACAACTTCCTCGGTAGCGATATCGACCTGTGGAGCGGCTTCAACGACGCTGCTGTCGAAGGCACCTGGGTCTGGGTCGACGGCCAGCCGGTGACGTTCACGAACTGGGACCTCGGTGAACCGAACAATGCCGGCGCAGGCGAGGACTACGGCTGCATGCGCAAGAACAACGCGGCCGCGCTGTGGAACGATCTGCCAGACAATCCGACCGGCTTCCACAATCAGGTCCACGGCGTCGTCGAGATCGGTGCGGTGACAACGGTCTACTGCACGGCGAAGGTGAACAGTATCGGCTGCACGCCCGCGATCGCCGCGAGCGGAGTTTCGAGCGCCACGTTCGGGTCCGGATTCGTGCTCAGCGCGAGCAACGTGCGCAACAACAAGCCCGGCCTGGTGCTCTACACCAACGGTGGCCGCGCCGCCGCGCCGTTCCAGGGCGGACTGCGCTGCGTCAACACGCCGATCAAGCGCTCGGTCGCGCTGGCTTCGGGCGGATCGCCGGCGCCGGCCAACGATTGCAGCGGCGTCTATGCGCTCGACATGAATGCCTTCGCGGTCGGCGCGCTCGGCGGCACGCCCGCTCCGTACCTGCAAGTGGCCAGCACCGTCGTAGACGCACAATGCTGGGGCCGCGACCCGGGTTTCCCCTTCCCGAACAACTCGACGCTCAGCGATGGGATCGAGTTCACGGTCGGGCCGTAGCACCCGAGGAATTGCCGTGACCGACGAAGTCCCCGTTCGCGCTCCCGTGAATGGGGGATTCTTCTTCGGCACGGACGAACGGCCGTGATCATTTCCGCGCGCGCGCTCCGCGCCTGGTATCCGCCGCCACGCCGCGGGGTGGGCGAGTGCGTGGAAAATTGTCAGGTGTGCCGTGAATCGACGCCGCACCTGCGTGTCGTGCATCGGCGCCCGTTGCTCCTGATCACCGCGATCGCATTGTGCGGCTTGGCTGCGAATCTTGAAGCGCGTTGGCCAATCCCGCTTTCCGCGGCATCGATCGTGCTCTGGTTCGTCCTGCGCCGTCGCGATCGCCGTAGCCTCAGTCAGTGCGTGCGCTGTCTCGATCGGCCGCGGCGGGCGCGCCTGACTTACCTGATCGACTTCTTCTGATTCGGGCCGGCTTGCGCGGCCCGTGCGGTGCCAGGCACCGTACGGGCGTACACTGCGCCGATGAATTGGAAAGTTGCACTGACCACGTTCGGGCTGATCTTCCTGGCCGAGATGGGCGACAAGACGCAGCTGGCGGCGATCAGCATGGTGGCGAAAACCAAGGCGCCGTGGGCCGTGTTCCTGGGCGCAGCGCTCGCGCTGTGCCTGGTTTCCTTGCTCGGCGTGATGTTCGGCGAAGCGTTGACGCGCTACGTGCCCGAAGAAGTCCTCAAGAAGATCAGCGCCGTCTCGTTCCTCGTGATCGGCGGACTGATGTTGTGGGGCAAGATCTGATCAGCGGCGCGGCGCGCGCCAGTTTTCGCCGATGCGGCGCACGAAGATCTTCTCGGCGCGGCGCGGCGCGAGGATCGAAAGCGCGGCAAGCCAACGCCACTTGGAGCGCATGAAGACTTCGGGCTGTGGATTGCGGTCGAGGTCGAGCACGGCGCGCGCGACTTCGCGCGGCCCGTGGGAGGAAGCGAAGCTTGGATCGGCGAGTGCGCGCGGATTCACCTGTGCCGCAAAGAAACCGGTCGAGGTCAAGCCCGGATTCAATGTGCAGACGGCAATGTCGTGGCCCGCCCACTCGACGCGCAGTGCTTCACCGATCGAACACACGGCCGCTTTGCTGGCCGAATAAGCCGCCTGTCCCGGCACGGCGTGACGGCCGACTACGCTCGAGATGTTGACGACGACACTGGCGCGGCCGAGTTTCAACAAGGGCAATGCGTATTTCGCGCACAACAACACCCCGATCACGTTGGTGTCGAACACGCGTCGCGCAACCGCGACGTCGAGTTCCTCGACCGGCGCGCGATAGCCGCTGCCGGCATTGTTGACCATGAGATCGAGCCGGCCGAAGCGCGCGCCGACTTCGCGAAAGGCGCGCGCGACGGAATCTTCGTCGGAGACATCGCAAGCCAGACAGACGTGCTCGTCGGCGCTCGCCAGCTTGCGGCGCACGCGCTCCAACTCCTCGGCACGGCGCGCTAGCAGCGCCACGCGATAGCCGGACTCCGCCGCGAGCAATGCAAGGGCCTCGCCAATTCCCGACGAAGCCCCCGTGATCAGCGCGCAGCGTGCGTCGTCGGCCTGTGGATCTCGTGCCATGGAACCAATGCGTTTTGCGAGCTGCGGCGGTTCAGCTCTGGCGCCGCAAGCGCGCGAAATATCCGCCGTCGATTGGGCCTGCGGCAAGCTGCTCCACATCCGGCGCGGGCGCATTCGTCTCAGCGGATGCCGCGGCCGGGTGTTCGGGCAAGCTCTCGGATTCTTCCTCGAGCGTGAACTGCGTCTGCTCCTTCATGAACGTGCGCACGAGCCTCGCGTTTTCGTCCGGCTCAAGACTGCACGTCGACCAGACCAATCGACCACCGACTCGCACGCGTTCGGCGCCTTCGCGCAGCAAGCGCGATTGCAGGGCCATGAGTTCGGCCTTGTTCTTCGGCCCAAAGCGCCAGCGGGCCTCGGGCCGCTGCGCCAGCACGCCTGTGTTGGTGCACGGAGCATCGACGAGTACGCCGTCGAAAAGGCGCGCGGGCAAATTCGACGTGCCGTTCGTGACCACGCATTCAACGCGTTCTGCGAGCTTCAGGCGCTCCAGTGTCGAGCGCATGCGCGCCAGCTTGGCTTCGCTGACATCGCAGGCGACGACGTTCGCCCCGCTTTCTGCAAGCACGGCAGTCTTGCCGCCGGGTGCCGCGCAAAGATCGAGGATCGTCTCGCCCGCCTCTGCTTGCATGGCCTGCGCCGCGCGCAAGGCGCTCTCGCCCTGCACGCTGATGCGGCCCTGGTCCATCGCCTCGGTGTGCAGCAGAAGCTCCGAGCGATCAGCGGGCACCAGCAGAATGTTCGGATGCCGGCCAAGGCGCGAGGGAATGTCCAGCGCCTTGAGTTCTTCCACGAGGGCCGCGCGATCGGTGCCGATGACGCGCACGGACAACTCCGGCTCTTCCAGCGCGCCGAGCGCAAGTTGCTGGGCGCGCTCCGTTCCGTAGCGCGCGACCCAGCCCTTCATCAATTGCGCGGGCATCGACAGCGCGTCCTCCGCCCACAGCAGCGGATGTTCGATCGGATCGTGGAACACGTCGCGATCGAGCGCGAAAGGCCGGCCGATGATGTCGCGGCGCGGATTGTCTACATGTCCGCGCGTGCGCGAGAGCAACAAGGCATGCAAGAAGCCCTTCGTGTTGCGCGAGTCGACGGGCGGACATGTGTCTTCCACCAGGCGCACCGTCTCGCTGGCCAGCGCGTGATCCGGAATTCGATCCAGGAAAAACGCCTGCACGATCGCCAGGTGCAAGTGCGCGGCGTAATCCGCCGAGGGTTTTCCGCGCGCATAGCGGCGCACGATCGCGCGCAACGTCCCGCGCCGGCGAACTTCCGTGCCGATCAGTCGCCGCAAGAAGCCGCGATCGCGCGCGTCCAGCCCGCGGTCCTCGGCCTGCGCGTCGACATCGCGCAGCGGCGTGATCGATCCGGAGCGCAACAAGCGCCAAGCAGTGAAGCGCGCCATGTTTCAGTTCTTCCCTGCCTGCAGGGGCAGTGAGGCAAAAAGTTCCCCGCGCGAAAAGCGCGCGCCGCGCAGAAATTCGATGGCGGGCATGGGGCGTTTACCGGCGGGAATGAGCTCGATGAGTTCGAGCGAACCTTGGCCGCAGGCCACGACTACGCGCGGCGCTGTCTCCAGGAGTTGGCCGGGCTCGGCGGATGCTTCCCGATCTGCGGCGCGCGCGCGCAACACGGCGACCTCGCGTCCTTTCGGATCCACACAGCGCGCATGCGGCCAGGGATTTTGCGCGCGGATCTGGCGCGCGAGTTCCTGCGCCGAGCGTGTGAAGTCCATGCGGCCGTGTTCCTTCTTCAATTTGCGCGCGTACGTGGCGCGGGCCGGATCCTGCGGCGTGAACACGGCGCGTCCGCCCTCGAGCAGATCGAGTCCTTCGACTGCCAGCTCGCCCCCAAGCAGCGCGAGCGCATCCAACAATTCGCCCGCGCTCTCGTCTGGACCGATCGCACGTTCGCGCGAAATCAACACGTCGCCCTCGTCGAGGCGCTGCACGACGCGTTGCAGGCTGACGCCGGTGAGCGCGTCGCCCGCCTGGATCGCCGCCTGGATCGGCGACGCACCGCGATGTCGCGGCAAGAGCGACGCGTGCACGTTGAGGGCGCCAAGCGGCGCGAGATGCAACAGCGAGTCCTTCATGATCACGCCGAAGCTTGCGACGAGCAGCACGTCGGGAGAAAGCGCGCGCAGTTCGGCGATGAACTCTTGCGCGTGCGGATCAACCGGCTGCAGCACGGGCACGCCGTGTTGCTGCGCCAGTTGGACCAAGGCAGACACTTCGACCTTCTGACCACGGCCGCGCGGACGGTCCGGCAACGTCACCACCGCTAGTGCACGGTGCGGACTTGCAAGCAGACGCTCGAGAACCGGCGTGGCGAACGGCGGCGAACCGAGAAAAACGAATCGCATCGCTTCGCCGCGGCCGATTCAGATCTTCGACATCACGGTCTTCTTGAAAGCCTCGTAGGGCTGCGAGCCGACGATCTGATGAACGACGTTGCCGCCCTTGACGATCAGGAACGTCGGGATCGCGCTGATGCCGTAGCGCGCCGGGACTTCGGTGTTGTCCTGCGTGTTCAGCTTGACGACCTTCAGCTTGCCGGTCAGCTCCCCGGCCAACTTGTCGACATAGGGCGACATTGCGCGGCAGGGCCCGCACCACTCCGCCCAAAAGTCCACCAGGACGGGAAGTTCGCTTTTCAGGACGGTGGAGTCCCAGGTGCTGTCGGTGACGTCTTGGGCGTTGCTCATGTCGTGTCTTCGTGTCGCTTGGCGCGGGGTCGGATGAATTGGACGGGCAATATGGGTCGAAATCGAGGGCGCGTCCACCCCCTGGCGGCTTTGGGCTGTGGGACGCGGCTTGGAGAGCGGGTCAATCAGGCTCGGCCGCGCTGAGATCGGTTTCCAACGGCGGTGTCATCCGAACTACGTCTTCGGATTCGGCCTCTGCCGCAACATGTGGAGTCAACACGAGGCCGGTCTCCGCGATCGATTCGTCGTCGAAATCGCTGTGCCGCACGATGTCGACCAGGTCGCCCTCGACGTCGTCGCGCAGGATGATCGTGATTTCGCTTTGCGGAGTTTCCTGGACCGCGCTGGCGACGCCCAGTTTGACCAATTCGAGCAGCGCGCAGAACGAGCCGATCAGCGCCGACTTGGAGACTTCTTCGCCCGAGGTGGCTTCGAGCAGGAGCTGGCGCAGGGTGACTTCGCGCCGGCCGCCGATCCAGCCCACCAGGCGTTCGACATACCAGCGCAGCGGCCGGTCGTCGCGCTGAATCTTCAGCGAACGATTCGCCATCGTCTCGCGCATCAAGCGCGAGAAGGCCGCGAGCAGATCCCAGTGCGTCAATTCGCCAAGATCGATGGTCGCCGCTTCGGGGTCGCAGTTGATCCCGCTCTTGTCGCCGAGCGGGAAAAGGCGCGTGCGCTCGTCCATCATGTCGGCGAGTTCGCGCGAGACTTCCTTGAAGTGGCGGTACTCGATCAGGCGCTGGATGAGTTCATCGCGCGGGTCGAGCTCTTCCTCGAGGTCAATTTCTTCGCGCGGCAACAGCGAGCGCGACTTGATCGACATCAACGTCGCGGCCATCAACAGGAAATCGCCGGCGACTTCGATGTCGATCTCTTCGAGCGCTTTCAGATAGGCGAGATAGCCGTCGAGGATCCGTGTGATCTCGACTTCGTGAATGTCGACTTCCTGCTCGTTGACGAGGTGCAAAAGCAGGTCCAAAGGCCCCTGGAAAACCTGCTCGAGCTGGACGGTGTAATCGACGTTCATCCGATCATTCCGGTCAGCTTGTCGACCACTGTCCACAGACCCAGGCGCATCTCATAGAGACCAGTTTGGATCGGAGTGACGAAGTAGACCAGCAAGAATACGAGCAGGATGCCGAAGCGCTCCAGGGCGAGGTAGCCCGGCCGCAGCGGGGCCGGCAACAGCCAGGTCATCACGCGCGAACCGTCGAGCGGAGGAATCGGCAGCAGGTTGAAGGCCGTCAACGAGACGTTGGCGAACATCGACCAGAGCAACACCTGGACGACCGGGGTCTCGGGCTCGTAGTGGCCGTAGACCAGGCAGAGCTTCATGGCGACGGCGAAGACGATCGCCAACAGGAAGTTCGAGACCGGGCCAGCGAGGGCGACCAGCGCCATGTCGCGCAGCGGATGTCGCAGGTTGTAGTAATTGACCGGCACGGGCTTGGCTCCGCCGAAGGGCGGCGCGCCGGCCAGGGCCAGCATGGCCGGCAGGATGATCGTCAGGAACGGATCGATGTGCGCCAGCGGATTGAGCGTCATTCGCCCCATGTCGCGCGCCGTCGAATCGCCGCAGCGATAGGCGACCCAGGCGTGGGCCGCCTCGTGGATCCCCAGGGAGAGGATCAGGAAACCGACCACCAGGG
>JAYUOR010000634.1:0-2839 GCA_043760765.1 Planctomycetota bacterium
GGAGAGACTCGGCAAGGCAAGGCTTGCTGCGAAGGTGCTGACGAGAAGCAGATGTTTCATGGAAGGCTCGCGAGGGAGTGAATCGAACGGTGGAGAACACGAAAGCGGTTCTCCGCTCGAGGATTCCAAGCGCAATGGCCGTGCCACGCTTGCGCGGCTCGACGCAATCGCGCTGGTGCAGCCCGTGAAGGCCTCAGCGCGCTATCCAGGGCCGTTGCTCAGTTCCACTCGCGTTCCGGCGCCGACACAGGGGTTACGCAAGAGGAACGCCTGCACTCGTAGCCGTGTCCAGGGGTTAGCCTATGGACCGTTGTTCGGTCGGACCCGCTACGCAGCTTTGTGGGAGACGCGCATGAACACTTCGAGCCGCAGGCAATTCCTGGATGGTTGCTGGAAGACGACACTTTCAGCTTCACTTGGATTCGCGTTCGCCAATCAGCTGGGATTCGCGGCGTCGCTGCCGCGAATGGCGCTCGAGCGACTGAGGTTCGGCGTGCTCGATCCGCTGGTCGATCTGATGCAAGCGACGCCGGCCGACGAGTTGTTGCCGATCCTCGTGAAGCAGTTGCAGAGCGGCACTTCGCTCGCCGACCTGGTCGGCGCGGCGGCGCTGGCGAACGCGCGTGGCCATGGCGGGACCAATTACAACGGCTATCACGCATTGATGGCGATGATGCCGAGCTTTGAACTGTCGGCGCAGATGCCGAAGCCATACGCCGCGTTGCCGGTGCTCAAGGTGATCCACCGCAACGCGCGCTTCTTGCAGGAGAGCGGGCATGCGACGGCGGACGCGCTTGCGCCGCTCGAAGGCAAGGCGACGAGTACGGGTCTGGCTGAGAGTGTGCGCGCGCAAGACCTCGCCCAGGCTGAACTCAGTCTCGCGGCACTCGAGAGTCGATCCCCGCTGGCCGCGTACGAGGAATTGCAGGCCGTCGTGCGCGACGACATGAACGTGCACCGGGTCGTGCTCGCCTGGCGCGCCTACGATCTGTTGCGACTGACAGGAGACGATCAGGCGCTGACGATGTTGCGCCAGTCTGTGCGCTTCTGCATCGACGAAGACACGGCCCAGATCGGCCGCGGCAATTATCCGAACGCATTCCGTGCACTGCTTCCTCAGTTGATGGACAAGCACGGCTTGCACCAAAAAGAGAGGGGCAGTCGCGTTGCGGACGATGCGGCCATTGAACGGCTTGCTGATTCGTTCTTCGCCGCAGATCGCGCAGCCGCGGCGAACGCGGCGGCCGAAGCGCTCGCAGCCGGCTTTGATCCCGCCGACATCGGCCGCGC
The DNA here is from genome assembly GCA_043760765.1 of Planctomycetota bacterium. Taxonomy (GTDB): domain Bacteria; phylum Planctomycetota; class UBA1135; order UBA1135; genus JADJQU01. Next base: position 1,291 of record JAYUOR010000634.1, read on the forward strand.
GCTGTCGCTCGCCTCAGCGCGTCTCTTGCTCCACGATCCGGGCCTGACGAAGGAAGCACCCGGCAAGCCGATCGGCAGCGTGCACGGCGCGTCGGTCGGAGTGCACGCGTCGGATGCGGCGAATGCGTGGAAGCACATTGCGCGGCTGGGCAGTGCGCACAATGCATTTGCGAGCCTGATCGCCGGCGCCTATCACACGGCCGGCCAATCCGGGAACGTCGGCAAGCTCCCGAACGATCACGACGCGGAGCCCTGCGCGAAGAAGGAACCCACCGCATTGCTCGACGAAATCGGCGCCAGGATTCGTGCGCGCGATCAGAAGGGAGCGTGCGCGGCCGCGCACCGCTACTGCGAACTCGGCCACCCGGCGGCCGAGCTGTTCACGCTGCTCTTGCCCTTCGCCGTCAGCGAAGACGGCGCCCTGCACGCCGAAAAATTCTTCCGCACCGCCCAAGAAGAACACGCCAACGCGCGCGAAAAGCACCGCGCGACTTATCTCGTCGCACTCACGCGCGTGATGGCCAGCCAGCAAGGTTTCCCAGCGCCAGGTGTGGACACGGCGCGTCAGCTGCTGGGCTGATCGCGACCGATCCTGAACACTGGCTTTCCCCGAGGCAGTTGCGCGCCTGGCAGTCGTCGAAGAATCGCCTCCGCTACGACCTGTGCGCGCGGAGCGGCGAAGAAACCGATGCCACTCTCCTCATGTGGATAGATGACGATGCCTCGCTCGGGCCAGTGGAGAAACATGCAGCCCATCAGGTTGAACGTTGTCGATAGTTCCTCGATCAACCCAGTCAGGGCGAGAGCGAAGGTGGCGGCCTTGAGGTCCGTGCAAGTGACGCGGAACTCACCAACGAGTTCCCTTTCCACGCGCTCCTCCGCCCACGGATCCAATCCCCGCGTGCGCGCCGCCCGCTCCCAATCCTCGAGGCTCAAGGACCGGACCCAGCCCGCATCGACGAGTTCGCGCAATCGAGACAACGACTCCGCGGACTTGCTCTCGCCTTGGATCAAAGTCAGTGAAGTCAACAGATCCGGCGTGGTGCCCAGCATGATCAGCTCAGGCAGAATGGTCGCGATGTGGACCGGAATGGCCGCGAACTGAGGTGCCTGGGTGTATCCCAGCCAGCACTTCGAGCTGGAATACGAATGCAGCAAGATCTCCAGATCGGGCTCCAGCCCTAGCCACAGTCCGCCATGCGAATGGATGAGTCGATCCGGCACGGAGTCAGATTAGCGTGCCGATTGATCCGTGGTAGCGGCCTGAAGCGGGTTCGGCCCAAAGTGGTGATTGGCATTCGCGTTCGGAGCAAGAGCTACCTGATCCGCGCCCAGTCGACGACGTTACCGAGAAAATCCAGGTTTCGATTCGGCCGAATTCTGTCGAGAGCCGTGGGCGGCGTGCGCTGCAATCTCACCAGGGATAGGCTCCAGCTTTTTTAGCGCTCGGGTGCTAACGTGCCGCCCATGTCGTCCCTGATTTCGCCTCCGCGTGCGCGCGGCATCGCATTGATTTCTTCGATCGCTTGCGCGCTCGTCGCCTGCGTTG
>JAYUOR010000635.1:0-2838 GCA_043760765.1 Planctomycetota bacterium
CGGGGCCGCGCCGCGCCTGGCGATGGAAACCGGCCAGGATGCGGCCCACGCGCGCGAGCGTTTCGCTCTTCAGGCTGTGGTCCTGCACGCGATGGCCGAGCGTCAGCGCATCGTCGAGCCTGCGCATGTGCACGGCGTACTCGATGATTTTGCCGCCGCCGCCGATTGCAACTTTGCCATCGGCAAGTGTGATCGGTACCACGCCCAGATACACATCCGGAGCAAGGCGGCGATTGAGCGCCACCTCGGCTTCGCACATCGCCTTGCGCCTTTCGAGCGTCGAGTAGTCGAGAAAGCCGAAGTTGACCGGCTTCTTCAGCTTGTAGACATGCTCGCCCGCGAGCAGAACCGCCGAGGCATGCGTGTGAATGACCTCCACGGGGCCGGCCGCGTTCGGCCAGAGGCCGGGATCGCACAATGCAGTCAGAAGCTCTTGGAGCTCCATGGATGTCGCGCGCGAGCTCGACTTGGAAGCGCTAGCGAGTTCGGTCTTCGGCTTCGGCTCCTGCTCACTGCGGCGTCAAGATCGCGCAGCGCGAGAAGCGCCGGCCGCCGGGAAGTGAGGGGTGCGACGCGATCGCCTGCACGGCAAGGCGCTGACCGATCAGGTTCGGATCGTTGGGCAACGTCGCGGAGATGTTCGCGATGTCATTGGCTCCGCAAGCTGCGTAGCCGAGCAGCATGCGCCTCTGCACGCACAGACTGCCGAGGGGGCCGAAGGGCAACGGTTGCGCCAGCGGCGTCCCGATCATGAAGGTGACTGTTTCGCCGACTGGCCACTGCACGTTGACTTCGTAGGGCGTGCCGATGGCAAAACCGTTTCCGAGGCTGTCGATCGTGAGCACGGGGGCAGCGCCCCGCGGATCGAAATCGATGTCGTCGGTCAAGAGATCGGCGTCGGTGTCGCTGCCGACGTAACGCACGAGCGCCATCATGCCCATCATCGCGTGATAGATGTGGTGGCAGTGGTACATCCAGTTGCCGGGATTGTCGGCGACGATCTCGGCCGAAATCTGGCCACCGCCAGGCACGAGCAACGTGTCCTTGATCAACGGCGCAGTCGTTCCCCCCGCGCTGCCGAGCATGCGGAAGAAATGTCCGTGGATGTGCATCGGGTGGTACATGCCGGTCTGATTGACCATGTTGAAGCGCACGTTTTCACCAAGTGAGACATCGAAGGGCGGGATGTTCGGGAAGACCTGGCCGTTGATCTTGAACACCATCTGGCCGCCGACCATTCCGGCCGAGAGCACGACGTTGTGCGTGCGGTCGGGCACGGTCGAAATCGGTGTCACAGGGCCGAACGCCGCAAGTTGCGAGTACGAGAGCAGCGCTCCGCTCGAAAGGTAGGGCGGCACGAAGGTTGCCGCGGGCCAGGGATTGCCCGCTCCTTGGTAGGCCAACACGGCGCGCGCCAGAGTCGCGTTGCGATTGTTGATGTTCGACGCGGCGATGCTCCACGTGCCGGGATTGTTGGCCGTGATGAGCACGTCGTAGCGCTCGCCCATACCGATCTGGATCGCCTCGGCAGTGACCGGAACGCAGCGCTGGCCGTCCGTGCGGATAACGGTCATGACGTGCTGATCGACCGCGACGACATAGTTGGTCGCCGCCGACGCGTTGAAGAAGCGCAGTCGCACGGTCTCGCCTTGGACGACCTTGAGCGCGCGCTGTCCCAGGCTGGTGCGGCCGTTGATCAGATACTCGGTATACGGCGGCTGCGGCATCATCACCGGCAGTCCGTCGCGCCAGTCGTCGAGCACGATCGAATAATCGCGCTGAGCCAGCGGGTCGGGAATCAGCGGATCGACGATCAGGGTTCCGTAGAGGCCCTGGTCGATCTGCGCGCCCACGTGCGGATGGAACCAATACGTGCCCGCGGGCAGGTTGGCCAGCACATAGGCGTGTTCCTGGCCGGGTTCGATCAGGATCGGCGCGCTCTCCGGCACACCGTCCTGCACGAGCGTGTTGGGAAGCCCATGCCAGTGAATCGTCGTGGCCTCGGGCAGCTTGTTGAAGAAGTGCACGCGCAGCGTGTCGCCTTGGCCGGCGTGCAACTCCGGGCCCGGCAGCGTGCCGTTGTACATCCAGGCCGTGGTGACACGTCCGCTTTCGAGTGTCCAGGCGGCCGGTTCGGCGGTCAACGTGTAGTCGAGCGTCGTTTGAGCTGCGGCCGCAAGCGAAAGCGAGGCGAGCAGGCAGGCGCGGGTGAGGAATGAGCGAATCTCAGCTGTGAACTTCATGGGTGCGCCAAGTTTAGCACACCGCCGATTCTGGGTTGGGTGGTCGCAGTTCGTAGCCCCGGTCTTCGCTCAGCGTATCAGTGCGACTCCATCACCACGGTGACATCGAGTTCAATCTCGACGCCATCGCGCAGGACGCGCATCGTCACCCGATCCCCGGCGCGTCGGCCTTCGAGGCATTTCGCCAAGTCTTCGAGTGAACTGATCGTCGAGCCGTCGATCGCGTGGATCAGATCGCCTAACACGAGGTCGCCCGATTCGCTCATGCGCGTCGAGCGCAAGCCCGCCTGCTCGGCCGGGCTGCCTGGCAGTACTTCCAAGACCAGGGCCCCAGAAAGTCCGAGTTCGCGCGCCCAGGCGTCATCTGCGACGCGAATTCCGAGCCCGGGCTGCTGCAGAGGAACAAGGCCAAGGATTCGTGAAACGGCGGCGTGGACCGTGCTCACCGGAACCGCAAAGCCGATGCCGGCAAACGCTCCGGATGGGCTGCTGAGTGCGGTGTTGACTCCGATCAATCGACCGGCACTGTCGAGCAATGGGCCACCAGAGCTGCCAGGATTGATCGCGGCATCGGTCTGGATCACTCCTTGAACGA
>JAYUOR010000636.1:0-7269 GCA_043760765.1 Planctomycetota bacterium
CATGACCACCCGCACCCTCGTCGAACTGGCCAATGCTTGCGGAGCTTCGCTCGAGGGCGACGCTGCGCTCACGGTCCGCGGGCCCGCGAATCTGCGCGAGGCCGAGCGCGATGAGATCTCCTTTTGCGCGCAGCCGCGTTTTCGGCCCGAGCTCGAGAGTACGCGCGCCGGCGCCGTGCTCGTGCCGCGCAGCATGCAAGTCGAGCGCAAGGATCTCGCGCTATTGCGCTGCGACAATCCTAGTCGTGCCTTCAGCACGATCGTCGAACTCTTCGCGCCGCCGCCGCCCGCGGCGATTCTTGGAGTTCACCACAGCGCCGTGGTCGAGCCCGGCGCGATCCTGGGCGCAGGCGTCAGCATCGGGGCGCTGTGCCACGTGTCGCGCGGCGCCAAGATCGGCGCGCGCACGATCCTGCGCGCGCGCGTCGAAATCGGCGAGGACTGCGCGGTCGGCGAAGACTGCGAATTCTTCCCTGGGGTCGTGCTGTATGCGCGCGTGAGCATCGGCGCGCGCTGCGTGATCCACTCCGGAACCGTGATCGGTTCGGACGGCCACGGTTTCGAACCCAGCGCGCGCGGTTGGATCAAGATCCGCCAATGCGGCACGGTCGCGGTCGAGGACGAGGTCGAGATCGGCGCCAATTCCGCCATCGACCGCGCGCGCTTCGGCGTCACGCGCGTCGGCCGCGGCACCAAGATCGACAACCTGGTCCACATCGCACACAACGTCGTGATCGGCGCGAACTCGATGATCATCGCACAGGTCGGCATCGCCGGTTCGACGCGGCTTGGCTGCGGTGTGGTCGTCGGCGGCCAGGCCGGAATTTCCGGGCACCTCGAGATCGGCGACGGCGTGCAGATCGGCGGCGGCACGGCGGTGATCGACGACTGGCCGGCAGGCTCCAAGATCTGGGGCTTTCCGGGCCGGCCGATTCGGGACACCCAGCGCGGCATGGCTTTCGTCGCGCGCGCTGACGAGCTGACCCGACGCGTACGCGAGCTGGAAAAGCGGCTCGATCAACTGGCTCCACGGACTGACAAGCCGCCGCACCCCGAAGTTCCGCCCAGCTCATCCCATTCAGAGAAGGAGATTCGATGACGCGGCTTCAGCGCACGATTCGCACACCGATCGAGTTCTCGGGCGTCGGGCTGCACTCCGGCCAGATGGTCAAGGGCCGCATGCTGCCCGCGCCGCAGGACACCGGCGTGGAATTCGTTCGCACCGACTTGCCCGATGCGTCGCCGATTCCCGCGCGCATATCGAACCGCTCGGTCATGGACCGGCGCACACGCCTCGAAAAGGGCAGTGCGCGCGTTGACACGGTCGAGCATCTGCTCTCGGTCTGCTGTGGCCTGGGGCTTGACAACCTGCGCGTGGAATTGAGCGGACAGGAAGTTCCCGGCCTCGACGGCAGCGCGCTTTCGTTCGTCACGCTGATCCAGCAGGCGGGTCTCGTCGAGCAGCGTGCCGAGGTCAAGGTCCTGCGGCTTTCGCGGCCGGTCTTCGTGCGCGAGGGGCCTGTGACGCTGGTCGCCTTGCCCACGCAAGGCAGCGGACTCTCGATCGAGTACTTTGCTTCGTTCGACGAGCCCGGTGTCGAGTCCGGATCGATGTCGCTCGACATCACGCCCGAGACCTACATCAAGGAAATCGCGCCTGCGCGCACCTTTTGCCTAGCCTCCGAAGTTCCCAAGCTGCAGGCCGCCGGATTCGGCAAGGGCGCGACGCGCGAGAATACGCTCGTGCTCGGCGATCCGCAGACGAAGCTGCGGCTTTCGGCCGAACCGGTGCGGCACAAGATGCTCGACCTGATCGGCGACCTGTTCCTGCTCGGCGCGGATCTGCAGGCCCACGTGATCGCCACGCGCTCCGGCCATGCGACCAACGCCGAACTCGTCAAGCGCCTCTACGAGGTGTTGCAGGGCGAAGAAGTCGGAGGTCTCGCGCGCCGCGAATCGGGCCTCGACGTGCGCGAGATCATGCGCATGCTGCCCCATCGCTATCCGTTCCTGATGATCGATCGCGTGATCGAGGTCGACGGCTATCACCGCGCCGTCGCGGTGAAAAACGTTTCGATCAACGAGCCGTTCTTCAATGGGCACTTTCCCGAGCAGCCGATCATGCCCGGGGTGCTGCAGCTCGAGGCGATGGCCCAACTCGCCGGCGTGCTCATGCTGCGCAAACTCGAAAACACCGGAAAACTCGCGGTATTGTGGTCGATCGACAAGGTCAAGCTGCGCGGCGCGGTCGTGCCCGGCGATCAGCTGCGCATCGAAGTCGAGACCGTGCGCCTCAAGGACCAAGTCGGACAGGTTCGCGGTGTCGGCAGCGTTGCCGGCCGCGTGGTGTGCGAGGCTGTGCTGACTTTCACCTTGATCGAAGCCTGACGCTTTTCCCCAATCCCATGGCAACAGAAGTACATCCCACCGCAGTCGTGCACGCCGACGCCGAGCTTGGGGTCGACGTCACGATCGGCCCCTACAGCGTCATCGGCGCGAATGTGCGCATCGGCGATCGCACGCGGCTTGGACCGCACGTCGTCGTCGACGGCGTGACCACCCTCGGCGAGGACAACGTCGTTGTCGGTCAGGCCAACCTCGGCGGTCCGCCCCAAGACCTTTCGTACAAGAACGAGCCCACGCAGCTCGAAATCGGACACCGCAACACGATTCGCGAGTTCGTCACGATCAACCGCGGAACGGTCAAGGGCGGAGGTCTCACGCGCGTCGCGAACGATTGCCTGCTGATGGCCTGCTCGCACGTCGCCCACGACTGCGATGTGCGCGATCGCGTGATCATGGCGAACTGTGTGCTGCTCGCCGGGCACTGTTACGTCGGCCAGGGTGCCAACATCTCGGGCGCCGCCGCCGCGCACCACTTCGTCACCATCGGTGCCTATGCCTACATCGGCGGCATGACCCGCGTGAATCAGGACGTGCCTTCGTTCATGACGCTCGAAGGCCATCCCTCGCGCGTGCGCGCCGTCAACGAGATCGGACTTGCGCGCGCGGGCTTCAGCGAACCGGATGTCGCGGCCCTGTGGGTTGCGTTCAAGCTCTTGTATCGCTCCGGCGATCCCAAGCGGCGTACGATCGATGCGCTGCGCGCGGATCCAGCGATGCCGCAACTCGTGCGCGATCTGCTCGACGATCTCGAGCGCACCGAACAGGGCCAGAAGGGCCGCTACCGCGAGAGCCTGCGCGCCGAATTCCGCCGCGCCGGTGAAGAGCGCGTGCTCGGCGGAGTGCGCACGTGAGCGACAAGAAGCTGCGCGTCGCGGTGATCGGCGTCGGCCACCTCGGCCGTTTCCACGCCAAGATCTACGCCGAGAATCCGCTCGCCGATCTGGTCGGCGTGGTCGACGCTTCGATCGAGCGCGCGAAGAGCATTGCCGCCGAAGCGAACACCCAGGCCTTCGCGCGTGTCGAGGACCTGCCCGGCGACATCGACTGTGTTTCGATCGCCGTTCCTACCGTGTTTCACGCCGACGTCGCCGTTCCGCAACTCTTGCTCGGCCGCTCGTGCCTGATCGAAAAACCACTGGCGGGCTCGCTGGCCGACGCCGATCGCATCCTGGCCGCGGCGAAGCAGGGCAAGGCGCAGGTCGCGGTCGGCCACGTGGAGCGCTTCCAGCCCGGCCTCAAGCGCGTGCGCGAACTAGGGCTTAGGCCGATGTTCATCGAATGCCACCGTCTGGCGCCCTTTTCGTTCCGCAGCATGGACATCGGCGTGGTCCACGATTTGATGATCCACGACCTCGATCTGGTGCTCGACATGGTCGACAGCGAAGTCGTTTCGCTCGACGCCGCAGGCGGCGCGATCCTGACCGACAACGAGGACGTCGCCAGCGTGCGGCTCGTGTTCGCGAACGGCGCGCGCGCCAACGTCACCGCCAGCCGCGCGTCGCTGCAGCCGATGCGCCGCTTCCGGATGTTTTCCAAGGAAAGCTACGTCTCGCTCGACTTCCAGAAGAACTACGGCCTGCTCGTCAAGAAGGGGCCGCGCTGGGAGGAAGGCCGCATCGACCTGCGGCGCATGGATCCCGTGGAACTGGCCAAGCGTCCCGATTTCCTGACCAAGGATCTGCTCGAGGTGATCGAGCTCGAACTGGGCAGTGAACAGCGTCCGCTGCAGGCTGAACTCGATTCGTTCCTTCGTGCAGTCCAAGCGGGACGCGAAGTCGAGGTCACTGGCGAAGACGGGCGCCGCGCCCTGGCGCTGGCCGATCGCATCGCGGCGGAAATCCACTCGCAGGCGTGGTAGAACCCTGCGCACGATGAGTGCGCAAGGTCCAAACGTTCAACGCTACGATCCGCTCCCGGCGGGGTTGGCCACGGCGCCAGCGGCCGCAGAAGCCGAAGTTCTCGCGCATTGGAGCGCGGAGCGCAGCTTCGAGAAGCTCCAGGAGTCGCGCAAATCCGCGCCGCCCTTCGTCTTCTGGGAGGGACCGCCGACCGCGAACGGCCGGCCCGGGATCCACCATGTGCTCGCGCGCACGCTCAAGGACTCGGTCTGCCGCTATCATTCGATGTTGGGCAAGCGCGTCGACCGCAAGGCCGGTTGGGACACGCACGGCCTGCCGGTCGAACTCGAAGTCGAAAAAGCGCTCGGCATCAGCGGCAAGCCGCAGATCGAGACGTACGGCGTCGCGGCGTTCAATCAGAAGTGCCGCGAGTCGGTCTGGAAGTACAAGGATGAGTGGGAGCGCATGAGCGCTCGCATCGGCTACTGGCTCGACTACGAACATCCCTATGTCACGTACGCGCCGGAATACGTCGATTCGGTCTGGTTCCTGCTCGCGAGTTTCCACAAGAACGGCCTGATCTACCGCGGAAAACGCGTACTTCCGTATTGCGGCCGCTGCGGAACGGGGCTGTCCTCGCACGAACTCGGTCAGCCCGGCGTGTATCGTGATCTGCTAGATCCGAGCGTGTACGTTCGCTTTCCCTTGCGCGAGCCGCGCGGCACGGAGCGCGAGAGCCTGCTGGCCTGGACCACGACACCCTGGACGCTGCCCTCGAATGTGGCGCTCGCCGTCCATCCCGCGCGCGAGTACATCCGCGCGCGCGTTTCGCTGGCGGTGCAGAAAGGCGAAGAACCCGGATCGCGCGGGCATGAAATCTTGTGGCTCGCCGCGGAACGCGCGGCCGCGCTGCTCGGCAAGGACTTCGAGATCCTCGAGCGAGTCAGGGGCGACAAGCTGGCGGGCATCGCCTACTGGGCTCCGTTTTCCACACGCGGTCCCGCCGCGCTGGGCTTCCAATCCGCGCGCGCCTGGACTCCGCCCGAAGTCGATCCCGGCGCCTGGAAACCCAGCGGCGACGCCGCGTTCCGCGTCGCGCTCGCAGAATACGTCACCGTGGAGGACGGCACGGGAATCGTCCATCAAGCGCCGGCCTACGGCGCCGACGACTGGGCCACCGCGCAACGCGAGAAATTGCCCGTGTTCGCCGTCGTCGGCCCCGAGGGCAAGTTCGTTTGCGACGTGCAATCCGTCGCGACCGGCACATTCTTCAAGGACGCCGACGAAGCCTTGATGGAGGACCTCAAGGCGCGCGGTTTCCTGTTCAGAAAGGCGCACGAGAATCACAGCTATCCGCACTGCTGGCGCTGCAATACCGCGCTGTTCTATTTCGCCGTGCCGGCCTGGTACATTCGCACCACGGCGCTCAAGGACGAAATGATCGCCGCGAACAACGCGGTCAATTGGGTGCCGCCCGACGTCGGCACGAAGCGTTTCGGCGAATGGCTGGCCAACAACGTCGACTGGAACATTTCGCGCGATCGTTACTGGGGCACACCGCTGCCTTTCTGGGTTTGCGAGAACGAAAAATGCAACCACGAGCGCGCCGTCGAGAGCGCCGCCGAGTTGCGCAAGCTCGGTGCTGACCTCGGCAACGACTTCGATCATCATCGACCGTCGATCGACAGGCTCGTGCTGGCCTGCGAGAAATGCGGCAGCGTGATGAAGCGCACGGCCGCGGTGCTCGATTGCTGGTTCGATTCCGGGGCGATGCCCTTCGCTCAGCATGGCTGGCCCCACGTTGCCGGGAGCGCGGAGAAACTTCGCGATCAGTTCCCCGCCGACTACATCTGCGAGGGCCTGGACCAGACGCGCGGCTGGTTCTACACGCTGCACGCCATCGGCACGTTGGCGATGTCTCTTCCCGAGCTGAAGCTTCACGCGCCGAGCGTCTATCGCACTTGCCTGGTCAACGGCCTGGTCCTCGACAAGGATGGGGTCAAGATGTCCAAGCGCCTGGGCAATGTCATCGATCCGTGGAAGGTGATCGAGGAACACGGCGCGGACGCGCTGCGCTGGTATCTGATCGCCTCGGCGGCGCCCTGGCTGGCCAAGAAGTTCGACCCCGCTGCCCTGGGCGACGCGCGCCGACGATTTTTCGGCACGCTGCTCAATTCCTACGGATTCCTGCGCGATTACGCGCGCCTCGACCGTTTTGACCCGAATGATCCCGCGATTCCATCGCTCGGCGCGCGGCCGGCGATCGATCGCTGGCTGGTCAGCCGCGCGAACTCGCTGATCGTGGAAGTACGCGCCGGCGTCGAGGCCTTCGATCTGACGCGCTGCGCGCGCGCGATCGAGAGTTTCGTCGTCGACGAGATGTCGAACTGGTACATCCGCCGCAACCGCCGCCGCTTCTGGAAGAGCGAAGCCGGGGCGGACAAGCTCTCGGCCTTCGCCACGCTGCACGAAGCGCTGCGCTGCGTGGCACTGCTGTGTGCGCCGATCACGCCGTTTTTCTCTGAGATGCTTTGGCGCAGACTCGAGCCGGCGGCTGGTTCGGTGCACCAGCAACTGCTGCCGGAGAGCGCCCCTTCGCGCATCGACCTCGAACTCGAGGCGAGCATGGAGATCGTCGAGCGCCTGGTGGTCATGGGCCGCGCGCTGCGCGAGAAGGCCGGCCAGCGCGTTCGCCAACCGCTGCGCGCGATCCACGTGCGCTCCTCGAAGCCGCGCGATCTGGAATTGCTGGGTACCCAGTTCGCCGCCGACCAGGTCCTCGACGAACTCAACGTCAAGGGTTTTGGCAGCCTGGGCGCTGACGACGGAAAGCTTTGCCGCCTCTCCGCCAAGGCCAACTTCAAGCTGCTCGGCAAGCGCCTGGGTGCGCGCATGAAGGCGGCGGCGGCGGCGATCGAAAAGCTCTCCGCTGCGGAACTCGCCCGCCTGCGCGCAAGCGAGAGCGTCGCACTGCAACTCGACGGCGAGGAGTTGCTCGTCGCGCCGGACGAAGTCCTCGTCTCCG
>JAYUOR010000637.1:0-2836 GCA_043760765.1 Planctomycetota bacterium
ACTGCCTGGACGGGACTTGCACCCGCTGGGTTCACAAAGCCTGGGAACAATGACCGACTTGCGGCCGGTTCGTTATTCCTGTCAGGACGCACCATGCTCCAGGAAGATAGCGAAGCACGGCGGCTGTTGGTGGCGCCGAATGTACGGAGTGAGGTGAGTTCGTCCGGAGTACGACCGCTTCGCGCCAGGGAACACGGCGGCTTATGCCGATGGAGCGAGCGTGGCGCTCGTACTCTGGACGAATTCACCTGACTCCGTACGCGCAGTTGCTACATTTCGGGTCGAACACTGCCCATGAAAACCGATCCGACCCGCGGCGAAGTCCGCACGCGCTGGTTTTCGTCGCGCAAGGTGTGCCTCGTCGGCTTGGCGGGGCTCTTTCTCGCCCCGCTCCTGCTCTACGGCTTCAACTATTGGCGCCACGACCTCGGAGCGCTCTTCGACGGCACGGCGCAGTTGCGCGACCACGCCCGGGAACTGGCGAGCATGGCGCGCAAATACGATCAACAAAGCGTGCTCGACGCGCTCGGCCCCAATTCGCGAAACGGTTTCTGTCTGCGCCTCGACGAGCACGCTGACCTCGCTGTCGCAAAGGCGCTCTCGACGGACAAGCCGCAGGCGCGCAAGGACGCGCGGCTGCTTTCCATCGAGTTCGAAGCCGCCGAGCCCGTGACTTTGGTGTCGAAACAGGGCCAGAGTCAGGTTGCGGACGGCGTGTTGCGCACGAAGTACGCCGCGGGCGACTCCTTCGTGAGTCAGGGCGATTTCGAGCTCGATCCCAGCAACGTCAGCGAGATCGAGATTCGGATGAAACACTCGCTCGGCAAGAACATGTCGATCGGCTGGACCCAGGCCGGCGAACTGCAAAATCAGTTGACGATCAGCCTGCTGCCCGTGCACGGCGAGTTCTACGAGTACCGCATCAATGCCAGCAGTCTTTTCCTCGACACGCGCTGGCCTTTTGTGCCCACGGATCCGACGGAGGGCTCGGCGCGAACGCCGGTCAAGGAGATCTTTCTCGAACCCTCCGACACGGCCGGCGACTTGGTCGAGATCGACTACGTGCGCTTCATTTCCAAGCGCAGCAAGTATGCCAAGGTCGCGCATGGCGCGACCTTTGAAACGATCGCGAACGAGATGCGCAAGGTCATCTACGTCGACACGCCGCTCGGCCTCGAGTTTTCCGTCACGCTGCCCGTGGAAAAACTGTGGTTCGAGACAGGGCTCGGCGTCCTTGGAAATTCCGATCCGGTCAGCTTCAAGATCTTTGCGCAGCAGGGCGAGACCGCACGCGAGTTGCACAGCGAGGTCGTCAACGACAACAAGAGCTGGCGCACGGTCAAGCTCGACGTGTCGCAGTTCGGCGGCCAGACCGTGACACTGCGCCTTGAAGCCACGAGTCAGTCCGGAAACGTCGCCTTCTGGAGCAACCCGGTTATTTTCGGCGCGCCGCGCGAGCGCATGAACGTCGTGCTCTTGCTCGAAGACGCGCTGCGCGCCGACTACCTTTCGTGCATGGGCTATTCGCGCAAGACGACGCCGGCCAAGGACAAATTGGCCGAGGACGGCGCGCTCTTCCTCAACGCATTTTCCCAGGAGACGAAGACTCGGCCTTCCTGTCCCGCGTTGATGACTTCGCTCTATCCGACGGCCACGGGCGTGTGGACTTTCGACGAAGTGCTGCACGACAACTACGTGACGCTCGCCGAGGTGATGCGCAGTCAAGGCTTCGAAACCGCCTCCTTCGTGCAGAATCCGAACGCCGGCCCGGGCGCTGGGTTGCATCAGGGCTTCAGCTACGTGTTCGAGAAAGACCGCATCGGCGTGCGCGCGAACGAGCTCTATCGCGCCGCGGAGGCGTGGATCGCAGAACACAAAGATCGCAATCTCTTCGTCTACTTGCACGTCGTCGACCCGCACGCTCCCTACGATCCGCCGCCGCCCTACGACGCCTGGGCGCGCGAATTGCCCGAGGGCGGAACCCCCGTGCCCAAGAGCGGCAACGATTACTTCGACCCGGCATGGGTCGCCACGCCGACCAAGGAAATCCGCCGCGCGAATTACGCCGGTGAAGTCGCGTTCAACGACGCTTGCTTCGGTGAGTTTCGGACCTGGCTCGACGCACAGAACCTCAGCTCGAACGCGCTGATCGTCCAGGTCGCCGACCACGGCGAATTCCTCGGCGAACATCACTTCTGGGATCACCGGCCGCCCAGTTTCTTTCCGGGCATCCACGTGCCCTTGCTGATGAGTTTTCCCGGTCGCTTGCCCACGAAGCAGCGCATCGAAGCGCCGGTGCAGTTGATCGACGTCATGCCGAGCATCCTCGAGTTGGTCGGCATCGACTCAAGCTCGCTCTTGATCGAGGGTCGCTCGCTGGTCCCGATGGCGCACGCCGCCGACGATCCGACCTGGCGCAGGCGCGTGGTTGTCTGCGACGAAGTCATCGATCGCACTGGAAAAGAAGACGAACGTTCGCTGGCTTCGTTGTTCTGTGGCCAGCTTCACTTGATCAATTCAGATTCGTTCTCTTCGCACCGCCGACTCCCCCACCAGGCTTATCTGCGCGCCTTCGACCGCAGCGTGAATCCGGCCGAAGACGACTACGCGAACAGCCTCTACTACGATCCGATCCTCAAGTACCGCGTCGGTTCGCTGGTGCACGATCTGCAGGCCGCTAACATCGACATCTGGTTCGCGCTGACGCTTGGAGTGCGCGGGACGATGGACTACGACCCCGAAACCATCGCGCGCCTGCGCAGTCTTGGCTATCTCGGGAAGTAGCTACGGCGTGTAGCGGTAGAGCTGCAAGTCGTATTCGCGCGTCGGCTGCTCG
>JAYUOR010000638.1:0-2834 GCA_043760765.1 Planctomycetota bacterium
TGGAATTGTTCGCGCTGCGACGGCTCGACCTGGAGCTGGTCGTGATTCCCTCCGCGCTCTACTACAAGGAGCTGGTCGCCTACTTCCAGCCGATCCGCGCGCTGGCCTGGATGATGGCGGCGATGATCGCCGCCGCGGCGGTCTTCGGCGGTTCGAATGCGATCAACTCGGCCGTGCAGGATCGCCTGCGCGAGTTGGCAGCCCTGCGCGCGGTCGGCTATTCGGCCCAGGCCATCGCGCGATCGCTGGCGCAGGAAGCGCTGTTGATCGCCGCTACCGGCGGAGTTCTGGGGCTCGTGATCGCCCGCTTCGCATTGCACGACGGTGCGATTCGCATCGCCATGAGCGCCTTCCGCCTCGAGGCCGACGCACAGAGCGTGCTGGTCGGCTTCGGCGGTGTCTTGTTGCTGGGTTTGTTCGGAACGGCCCCTGCCATTCTGCGCGTCCAGCGTCTATCCATAGCTTCTGCACTCAAGGAACCCTGAAGAGCCAAGACCATGTTCACACGATCGATTCTGCCGCTGTGTTTTCTCGCGCTGTGCGCCTGCAGTCATGAAGCCCCGCCGGCGACTTCGCCGCCGCTGTCGGCCGCGCTGTTTCCCGCCTCCTTGAAATTGGATGCGGCTCCGCCCGCGGCGCAGAGCGTGTTCGACGTGCGCAAGACCGCGACCGATGGCGCCGACGTCGTCGTGACCGGCCGAGTTCGCGACTTCGTGGACACACGCGCGGTCTTCACGATCGCGGATCTCTCGTTGAAGTCCTGCGCCGACGGCAGCGACAAGATGGAGTGCGAGACACCTTGGGACTATTGCTGCGAGGACCCCACCAAGAAGGCCCAAGGTTCGACTGCGATCGAAGTGCACGAGGCCGGCAAGTTGGTGCTCGGTTCGGCGCAGGGCTGGAACGGGCTCGATCACCTCAAGCAGGTCACCGTGCGCGGCAAGTTCACGAAGGACGCGGGTGGCAACGTGGCCGTGATCGCCAGCGGCATCTACGTGCAGCCGTGATCAATTCCGCACCGGCCGCGCAAGGATCAACTTGCCGCGCGGGCCGACGCGCACCGCGCTGACCAAGAGACCGCGCGCGTCCTGACCCGTGCGCGGATTTTTCCAATCCGAACGACGACCGCTCTTCAGGTCGTAGCGCCACAGGTGCCACGGGCAAGTCACTTCGCCCGCGGCGACCGAGCCTTGGAACAGCGGACCTTCGAGGTGCGGGCAGAAGGCCTGGACGCAGACGACCTGCCCGTCGACGCGGAACAGGGCCAGCATGCCCCACGGAGTCTGAATCGGCAGCGGCCGGGAGAGGTCGACATCCGCGGCGAGGTCGGTCTCGAATTCGTCGGGCTCTAGCTTGGCTTGCATGTTCGCTTCAGGCCTCCTTTGCGTCGCGACGGTTGTTCAGCTCCGGAATAAACCGCACGGACACAGAGGCGAATCGACATAGAGCGTGCCAGAATCCCGGCGTGGCTCAAAGCACTCTGGTCGTCGCCCTCTCGCCTTCGCGCATGCGGATCCTGCAGCGCGAGTTGGAGCGCGGCGCATTCGACTTCCGCTCGGTCCCGCACGCCTTGTTTTCGGTCAAGGGCGAGGGCGTCGTCGCGACCGCCTACGCTTCTGGAAAACTGGTGGTCCAGGGCGATCACCCCAGCGAGTTCTTGACCCGTTACGTCGAGTCTGCCGCGGGCGATGCGAACGCCGCGAAGCCAAAGGCCCGCTCCGCCGCGACGGAAAAATCGGGCGAGACCTACGTCACGATGGTCGGCAGCGACGAATCGGGCAAGGGCGACTATTTCGGACCGCTGGTGGTGTGTGCCGTGCGCCTGGAACCGGATCAGTCGAAGGCCATGCTTGGAGGGCCCGTGCGCGATTCCAAACAGTTGACCGACGAAGCTTGTCTGCGCCTGGGCGCCGCGCTGCGCGGAACTCTGCCGCACGCGATCGCGCAACTTTCGCCGCCGGAGTACAACGCGGCGCACGCGCGCTACAAGAATCTGAATCCGCTGCTCGCCGATCTGCACGCCAAGGCGATTCGCGAACTCGTGTCGCCCGGCATGCGCGTGCTCGTCGATCAATTCGCCAACGCGAAAGTCATGGAGAAGGCGCTCGCCGGGACCGACATCGAACTCATCCAGCATCCGCGCGCCGAGCGTGTGCCGGCCGTGGCCGCGGCCAGCGTGATTGCGCGCGAAATGTTCCTGAACGGCCTGCACGAATTGTCCGAGAGTTGCGCGATCGATCTCGCCAAGGGTGCGGGAGCACCGGTGGATCAGGCCGCGCGCAAATACGTCGCGCTGCACGGCATGGCGAAACTCGGGCTCGTGGCCAAGCTGCATTTCAAGAACACGCAGAAGATCCCGAATGGGGGAGCGCGATGAAATTCACGCTGGTTTCAGGCACGGGCAACAACTTCGCGCTGTTCGACGGTTTTGACGGGCAGGTTCCCGAAGATCCGCGCGCTGCCGCGCTCGAACTGTGCAGCGCGCCGCTCGCCGCGCGCGCGGAGTCCGACGCAAATATTCCCGCGGAGTTCCGACTCGACGGAATACTGCTCCTGCAGCCTGCGCGCGAAAGTGGGGCATGCCGCATGGTGATCTACAACGCCGACGGCAGCCGGCCGGAATCGTGCGGCAACGGGCTGCGTTGCATCGCGATGGTCGCGCGCGCGCGCGGGCACGTATCCAAGGACGAGTTCACGATCCTGACCGACTCCGGACCGCGCGCTGCGCGCGTGCTGCGCAGCGAGGACTCGAAGGAAATTGTCGGCGCCGAGATCTCGATGGGCGAGCCGCGCGTCGCCGAACGCCGCGTCACTTTGAAGACCGCCCTGGGCGC
>JAYUOR010000639.1:0-7255 GCA_043760765.1 Planctomycetota bacterium
ACCGCCATGGCCGCGCCGCCCGTGGCACCGAAGAACCAGGGCGACGGCGCGGTGAAGCCGAACTGCGCCGACTCTTGCCGGTAGGCGGTCGGGTTGGAGAGCGACACGCCGTCGAGCGTGCAGGAGAGGCTCCCGGGAACCGTGTGATCGCCGTACCACACGGCTAGGTCGCGCTGCTCCTGCTCCGTCGCGTAGCCTTCGATGCTCGACCACTCCGAGCCGATCAGCATCACGAAAAGCGACTTGTCCTCCGGGAGCGTGAACGAACGAGTGACGGACTCGCCGGCGTTCACGAGCGGAGCCGCGAGGAACCAAACGTCGCCGGTCTGGCCCGTCGTGATGTCGAACGGATCGACCGGTCCACCCGGGTGTCCAGCGGCAGGCAGTTCGCAGAACCACTGCCACCACCTCGCGGACCATTGCTTTTGGGTGAGGCCGCCCAGCTTTTTCGTGGGCTTGTAAACGAACGAGTTGTTGTTGCCGTCGACCGGTACAGGGAGTGCGCTTGTCGGACCGCTGATGGCCCAGATCAGGCAACTGCCGGCCACAACGGAAACAAGGCTGCGACTGAGAACGTGCTGTTTCATGGGGACTTTTCCTGTGCTCTTGGGGGAATGGCCGGCAAGGGGCTCGCCGGCGGAGAAATAGGGCAAGTTGAAAAGAGATTCTCTTCTGAAAGGACAACGCCGGAACGGCGCGCCACGGGGGCAACGAATTCGGTGGAACTTCGCGGAGGGCCATCGAGCGGCAAGCCCGCATTCGTCCTCCACTCCCAGAAACGCGGGAATTAGACCCAACTGTCGATTTATCTCGACAATTCGTCACGCAGGGGTCGATGGGGGCCCTTAGCAGCGTTGTCACCTCCTCTACCTGCTAGATTTCAGGCCTTCCTGTGGTCTCAGAGAACCCCGATAGCCCCAACCCGGATGGCGAGCCGTCGCCGTTGACCGATCCTTCGCGTTGGGCTGCGCTGATCGAAGGCGTGCGGCCAGAGGCTTTTCTGGTCGTGATCGCGTCGTCGATGAGCAAGAGTCTGCGCGAGTACTGCTCGCCGGAGGATATCTGGCAGGAGACGCTCACTCGGGCCTGGAACGCGCGCGAGGCGTACCGCTGGCAAGGCAGCGCTGCATTCCGCGCCTGGCTTTTCGAGATCGCTCGCAATTGCATTCACGACACGGTGCGGCGGATCGAGGCCGACAAGCGCGGAGGCGGTCGGCCTGCCAAGCGCCTTTCCGCTCTCTCGAGCCAACCTTCGAGTTCGGACTCCGGCATGCATCCGCCCGACTCGGTGACACCGAGCCGCATTCTGATGCACGCCGAGCGCGCGGCAGCGATGGAACGCGCGCTCGCTTCACTGCCGCCTGAGCTCGAGTCCGTCGTGCGCATGCACTTGCTCGAGGAGCTGACCATGAAAGTGATCGCCGAGCGTCTTGGCATCGGAGTCGGGGCCGCGTGGCGACGGTTTCGCAAGGGCACGGAGCTCTACTCGAAACAGATGTCCGATTGATCGGGCGGTTCGAGTAGCAGTCCCTGACGCCGACTCTCGCGCGGGAGTGAATCAAACCGCGTGAGGTTGCGAGGGCGAGAACCTGCTACCCTGCTTGCGAGTGCGCGCTTGCATTTGTGCACTCAGGAGAAAAGTGATGCATGGAAACTGCTGATTCCGGCAGCGGCGGCGGCGCGCTTGAATTGTTCGCGGATTGGCTCTCGCGGCGCGAGAAAGGTGAACTCGTCGAGTTCGAGACTCTCGTCCAAGAGCATCCAGGCCACGCGGCCGAACTCGCGGAACTGCATGCGACTTGGAAGCGGCTCGCTGCTGCGAGCGATCCGGCCAACTCTTCGGTCCACGAGCGCATCTCGACGCGTTTTGGCAAGCAGAGCCTGAGCGAAGTCTCGCTGCGTGAACAGGGTGGGGAGGAGGCCAAAAGCGAGCTTGCTTCGGCGCTGATCATGCAGCTTTCCGCACCCGGTTCGCGCTTTGGCCGTTACAAGATCCGCGGCGAGGTCGCACGCGGCGGCATGGGCGCGATCCTCAAGATCTGGGACGCGGATCTTCGCCGTCACTTGGCGATGAAAGTGATCCTGGGTCAGGCGGACGCGCGTCAAAGCGGCGAGACACCACCGGTCGACAGCCTGAAGGTCGCGCGCTTCCTCGAAGAAGCGCAAGTGACCGGTCAGCTCGATCACCCGGGCATCGTGCCGGTGCACGAACTTGGGCTCGATCCCGAAGGTCGTCTCTACTTCACGATGAAGCTCGTAAAGGGCGAGAGCCTGCACACGATCTGCGAGCAAGTGTTCGAAGGCAAGGACGGCTGGACAGAGACACGTGCGCTCAATGTCTTGCTGAAAGTCTGCGAAGCGATGGCCTACGCGCACGACAAGGGCGTGATCCACCGCGACCTCAAGCCCGCGAACGTGATGGTCGGCAAGTTTGGCGAGGTGCACGTGATGGACTGGGGCCTGGCGCGGATCGAGGGCCAGCAGGATCGCAAGGACATACGCATTCGTGATGAGTCCCTGCGCAGCGCAGAGTTGCAGGGTGTTCGTGCTGACCAGCGCAGCGAGACGCCGGACTCGCCGCTGTGCACGATGGACGGCGACGTCGTCGGAACGCCGGCCTACATGCCGCCTGAACAGGCCGCAGGTAAAACCGAAGAAGTCGGCGCGCATTCGGATGTCTACGCGCTTGGCGCGATGATCTACCACCTGCTCGCGGGGCATCCGCCCTACATCCCGAAAGGAGCGCGCCTCAACAACCACGCGATCTGGGCGCGCGTGCAGGAGGGGCCGCCGACGCCGATCGCGCAACTTGCGGCGCAAGCCCCGGCCGAAGTGGTCGCGATCTGCGACAAGGCCATGGCGCGCGACTGGAGGCAGCGCTATCGAGACATGTCGGAGTTGGCCGAGGACCTTTCGGCATACCTCAACCAACGCGTCGTGCGCGCCTACGAGACGGGCACATGGGCCGAGACGCGCAAGTGGGTCAAGCGCAACAAGCCGCTTGCCGCCTCGCTTGCGGCTGCAATTGTGATCCTTGCCGTGGGAGTCGCAGGAACTTCGCTCTTCGCGTTCGACGCCCGCGAGCAATCTAGTCGAGCGATCGAGCAGGAGCGCATCGCGACTCGGCGCGCGGCCGATTTGCTGTCGCTGTCGGCGATCGAAGATCTGAAAGAACTGGAGACTCGCGCCGACTTGCTGTGGCCAGCGGATCCGGAAATGCTGCCGGGGTACGAGAATTGGATTTCTGACGCGCGCACCTTGATTGATGGCCGGCGGGCCGATCTCGCGCGCGGGGTCAAGGCCAGGTTTTCCCTGCTGCAGCACGAAGCGAAGCTGGCCGAGATTCGCAAGCAAGCGAAGCCGCTGACGAGCGAGCAGATCGCGGCCGACCGACGCGCGAATCCGAGCACTGCCGCCTTGGAGCGGGCCAGGGCACAACTGCAATGGATGCGACGGATGCTGGCGGAAGAGCCTTGGCCTGCGACGGCGGACGTCGAGGCGGCGCTCGCCAAAGAAGGCTTGCCAAGCGACGCGCGCGCACTGGATGCCATCGCAAGCTCGCTGGCGAACGTCAATGCCGACACGGTTGCCTACGGAACGGAAATTCGCGGGCTGATCGTGGCGCAACGTGCACTTGCCGCAGCGAGCGATGCCGAGCGCACGGAGATTCGCAATACACTGGCCTGGTCACTGCTTCGCTGCGGACAAGTCGAACGAGCTTTGATCGAGTCGCGGAAGTCCCTGGACGAGGGGCGGGACGAGGAAAAGGAAAAGCTGGAAGTGCTTCTGTTGCAGCTCACGGCAAAGACCGAAGAATGGCGGGGCGAGCAAGCGCGCAAAAAACAGTCTGAGCTTGCGACGAAAATGGCAGAACGCATCGTTCTGCTGCAGGGCAGGTCCGAGGAACGTCAGACATACGAATTCGAGGACGAGGAAGTCCGCTGGTGGCACGCGCGGCTCTCTCAATTAGTGACGGACCTGAAGTCGTTTACGGACGAGAACGCGGGCGGCCTTTTTTCATCCGGCACATCGGACGAGCATGGCTGGGGCATTGTCAAACGCGCAAAGTTCGCCCGCACGATCGCAGATCGATCTACGAGCAGCGCAGACGCGCGGAGGCGTTGGGACGAGGCGACTGCTGCGATCGAGAAGAGCGGCATGTATGGCGGACTCAAGCTGACACCGCAGATCGGGCTCTTGCCTATCGGCGAGGATCCCGACTCGCACCTCTGGGAGTTCGCGCACTTGCAGACCGGCGAGCCAGCGCAGCGCGGGACCGCCGGGAAACTCGTGCTCAGCGAGGAGACGGGCCTGGTTTTCGTGCTGATCCCGGGCGGAACTTTCTTGATGGGCGCGCAGAGTCGCGCTGCGAGCGAGCAGAATCATGATCCGCAGGCACTGGGCTGGGAATCTCCGCCCCATGAAGTCACTCTGTCGCCGTACCTCCTCTCCAAGTACGAGATGACCCAGGGGCAATGGGTGCGCTCGAGAGCGCGGAATCCGAGCGATTTTGGCCCGGGGGCTATGGTCGATTCCCATGCCATCACGCTGCTGAATCCCGTGGAGCAGGTGACCTGGACGCAGTGCCGGCGAGTGATGCTGTCGCTGGGGCTGGAGCTGCCAAGCGAAGCTCAGTGGGAGAACAGCTGTCGCGCTGGGACACAGACCATCTGGTGGACTGGCTCGGAACGCGAGAGTTTGCGCGGCATGGTGAACATTGCGGATCGGACGGCTGGTATGAGCGGAGCCACTTGGCCGGAGATCCACGAATGGCCCGATCTCGATGATGGGTGGGCGACGCACGCCGCTGTTGGGAGCTTCCCCGCAAATCCGTTCGGTCTACACGAGGTGAGCGGAAACGTGTTCGAGTGGTGCCTGGATGGAAACGACCAGAACTGGTACGTGAAGAGCCCGAAGCTCGATCCCGTCGCGCCGTGGTCTGTGGGCCAGAACCATGTGGGACGCGGCGGTGCCTTTTCCAGTTCTGCTTCGTACCTCCGGTCGGCGAACCGCAGTGAGTCTGCGCCCGAATTCCAGCGCCACGATCTTGGCCTGCGCCCCGCGAGGGCGATACGGAGCCGGCCGTGACTCCACCGAGCTGCGATATGCAACCCGCGTGTTCTCGCGACGTTTGAGAACGCACTGCCGTCGCACGCTGCCGTCGACGGGCAATCGAAGCACGTGATGCGCAGAAGACTGCCCATCCATCGTGCGAAGTGCTGATCGAGCGCCTACGTCTTCACTGCGCATTCGTACAGATCGGACTACGATTTCAGTGAACGCAATCGGGTCGTCGCCTGCGAACTATTGAGCCGCGCATTGCCCACCTCAGCGCCCTGAAATGCACGGCCGCGCGAGGCTAAATTCCGCCAGAAATCGGGGCCGGCCATCTCGCGCGATCCGAGAACATCGATTCTCCATCCTCACCTGCGAGCGGCCGACCTCCTGACTGAACGAGGTGCAACATGAAAAGTGATCTTGGAATCCAAGGGCTGGCTCTGAGGCTGTCAGCAGCAGTGCTTGCGCTGAGCCTTCCGGCCGTAGCGCAGTTTTCGTTCAACACTCCGGTGAGCTATCCGTCGGGGAGCGACCCGCACGACGTTGCGGTGGGGGACTTCGACGCCGACGGCGATCTGGACTTGGTCAGCACGCTGCACACGCCGCCGCGGCTGAGCGTCTTGAAGGGCAATGGCGATGGGACCTACGGCGCGCCGCTGTACACCAATCTTTCCGCTGGCGTGGTGCCGCAGGGCGTACTCGCCCCTGACCTCGACGCGGACGGATTGGCCGATGTCGTCGTCGTGTCCAGCGCGACCGGCGAGCTGATCGTCATGCACAACCTGGGCAACGCGAACTTCTCCCAGATTGCCGCGCTCAGTGTCGGCATCGGGCCGACCGAGTTGGTGACGGCTGACTTCGACAGAGACGGCGATATCGATATTGCCATCTCGAACACGACCGGCAGCACCGTGGCGATCGTGCACAACCTGGGCAACGGGCAATTCCAGCGGGTTCAGGACGTCGCCGTGGGCAGCGGGCCCAAGGCGCTCGATGTCGGACGCTTCTTCGGCGTGAACGCACCGAGCATCGCCGTGGCGGTCCACGATTCGCACGCGGTCTACATGCTGAAGAACGACGGCAGCGGGCTGTTCAACGTGCAGCTGATCCTGACGGTGCCCAACGCTACGCACCCTGAGTGCGTCGCGGTGGCCGATTTCGACGAGGACGGCGACGACGACGTTGCGGCGACCTTCTCCGAAGGCAACCTCAACAAGTTCGCACTCTTCTATCAGTACCCCGCCGGCGGTGGCGGGAACCTCTACAACTGGTTCTCGGCTCCGTTCCGCTTCAACGTGGGGGCGGTCCACCCGACGCACATCGTCGCGGGCGACTTCGACCTCGACACGCGCATCGACGTCGCGATCGTGAGTTCCAACTCGGCCATGTTGTCGATGCTGCGAAACCTGGGCGGCAATGCCTTCGGATTCCAGATCATGATGAACCTGCCCGGGCCGGCGTCGGACCACATGCAAGTGGCTGACCTCGACAAAGACTACAACCCGGATCTGGTGTGCACGAATGACGGCGGTAGCAGCTTGTCCGTGATCCTGAATGCGCGCACGAATCCTTCGAGCTACTGCCTGTCCGTTCCCAACTCGACCGGAGTGGGCGCGAACGTCAGCATGCTCGGCTCCGCGAGCATCAGCACGAACAACCTGACGTTGCGCGTGACCAACGCGCCGCCGAACAAGCTGGGGATGTTCCTCTATGGGCAAAAGCCGACGATGACTCCGTTCAACGGTGCGTACCTGTGCGTTCAGCCGCCGATTCGCCGGCTGGACCCGATCGTGCAGATTGACGCGAACGGCGTGGCCAGCTACCTCTTGCCGCTGACCATCAACGGTCTGGTCGGACACAGGCCGCTCTTCGTGGATCCGGGTTCGATCTGGAACTTCCAGTTCCTGTATCGCGATTCGCGCGGCGGCACTTGGCCGCGCACCAACACCTCGGACGGTCTTCGGATCGTGTTCGAGCCGTGACGGAACCGGCTTGCGGAGGATTTGCTCCGTGAGACCAGCGCACCTGCCCGGACCCAAAGCGCGGTCCGGGCGGGTGCGCGCGTTTGAGGGACAGGGCCGAGAAGCGCTACTCATTCCACCTCATTCGAACGGGCAGGTCTTAGACTGCGTGGTCACCCGATGACCCTCAGCGCGTCCAGCCGTGTTCCCAGCGTTTCGCCGCGCGCCGCTTTGTC
>JAYUOR010000640.1:0-7246 GCA_043760765.1 Planctomycetota bacterium
CAGCGCGCGCGCCGCGAGGTCATGATGTCCGCCCTATGGCCAGCTCCCGCATCCCCCCCATCGCCCTGACCATCGCCGGTTCGGATTCGAGCGGCGGCGCCGGCATCCAGGCCGACTTGAAAACATTTGCGGCGCTCGAGGTTTACGGTGCCAGCGTGATCACGGCCTTGACCGCGCAAAACACGAAGGGCGTCTTCGGCATTCGCGACGTCCCGCCGGATTTCGTCTGCGCGCAGATCGACGCTGTGTTCGACGACCTGAAGCCGCGGGCGACGAAGATCGGCATGCTCTCGCGCGTCGAGACGATCCGCGCGGTGAGCGCGAGCCTGCGCCAACATCGCGCGATGAATATCGTGCTCGATCCGGTGATGATCGCCAAGGGCGGCAGCTCGCTGCTCGATCCGGACGCGGTCGCCTGCCTGCGCGAGGAATTGATCCCGCTAGCCGATGTGTTGACGCCCAATCTTCCCGAGGCCGCTGTGTTGCTCGGTCTCGAGCCGACGGAGATTGCGAGTTCGCCGCAGGCGGCGTGCGAAAAACTATTGGCCCTTGGCGCAAAGAGTGTCGTGCTCAAGGGCGGCCACGCCGGCGGTCCGAACAGCGAAGATCTGTTCTTCGATGGCAAACAGTGGGAGCGTTTGCCCGCACGCCGCCTCCTGACCGGTAACACGCACGGCACGGGCTGCACGTTCTCGGCGGCGATCGCGGCAGCCATGGCGCACAAACTGACGGCGCTCGAGAGTGCGCGCGAGGCCAAGGCCTTCGTCACAGCCGCGATCGAAGCCGGCTCACGCTGGCGCGTGGGCAGCGGCCACGGACCGGTGAACCACTTCCACGCGCTGTGGAAGCCCAAGTAGTCGCGCGCTACTGAGCCGCGCTCGGATCCGCCGCGCAGCCGCCTTCGAAGAACGAAAGTCGGCCCAGGAAAGTCGAGTTTTCTTCCGCGCGCTGGAAATCCATTGCCAAGCGCGGTTCCTTGACGCGCCACAGTTCCGTGTAGCCGACGACGCGGCTCTTGAGCGGAACCAGCGGCTCGTACCAAACCAAGTTCGGCATCTTGCAGCAGGCTCGATCGGCCAAGGCGGCGCCGTGTAGTGCGATGCGTTCAGGAATCTCGACGGAGAACTTTTCGCCGGTCGCGAGGACCGTGAGCGGCGCGGCTTCGATCGCGACGATCTCACCGAGTCCGTCGTGGGAGCGCTCCTTCAGGAGCGACACGATGCTGACCTGCTGCGCCTTGCTCGCGTGCTCGGAGACGTACACGATGCTGCGGCGCGGCCCGTCGAGTTTCGGGTTTTTGTCGCTGCCGACCAGCGCTGCCGCGCAGACACCGCGCAGATCGACACCCTGCGACGAGCCGCTCTCGACCGAGATGGCGAGCATCAACTCGTTTCCCTGGGTCATCAGCTCGCCGTTGTAGTGACAGGCCCCGGCGAACACGCTTGCGGAACGCGCCTCGACGCAGTTCGCGACCAGCTTGACGTCGATCGCGGCTTGGTTCACATCGGCTTTGGGCGCCGGGCACTTGTTGCCGCAGCAAGGGATGCGGTGGAAACCGAAGGCCGCGGCGACCGCCACCGAAGCGACGGCGGTCGTGATCACGAGCGGAAGACTGAAACTGGCCATGGCGTATCTCCTTAGCGTATGCGGGTCGCGGCGACGCGCGCCGTTCACGTTGCGAGCGCTGAAACTAGTTCAAACTACGGGCTTTTCCTCGCCCCCCCGACGGAAGCACACGCGACCCGAGCTGCAATCGGCCGGATCGACGCTTTCGTCGTCCGGTCCCAGTCGCAGCTGCGTCCGCGCGCACCAACAGTCGTTGCTGGCGTCCAGTAGATCGGCCGGCTCCATGGCCGGTCGCTTGAGAAAATAGTACTTCTTCGTGCGCAGATCGCCGCAAAAGGGGCTGATCAAGTTCGAAAGGGATGCGTCCATGGCTGGCTCCTAGCTGCAAAGCCGGGTAAAGGCCCGCTCGATGAGGTTCCTGGTCAGCGCCACCTTGTATTCATTGTCCGACAAGGGCTCGGCGCGCCTCAAGGCGAGTTTGCCGGCCTCCTTCCAGGCCGCCTCCTCGGGCTTGCGACCGACCAGCTTGGCCTCGGCCGAGGCTGCGCGCCAGGGAATCGGCGCGACGCCACCGAGCACCAGCCGGGCTGCCTTGATATTGCCGCCCTCGAGCAGCACGCCAGCGGCCACCGCCGACAGCGCGAAGTCGAAGGAGCCGCGCTCCTTGAACTTGATGTAGGTGCTGCGCCAGCCCGCGGCGGGCGCCGGAATCTTCACGTGGGTCAGGATTTCGTCAGGCGCGAGCACGGTCTCGCGCAGCGGATCGCCTTCGCTAGGCAGCGTGTAGTACTTCTCGAGCAGCACCGTGCGGCTCGCGCCCTTCTTCACCAGCACGACTTCCGCTCCGGCGCAGACCAGCGCCGGCGCGAGATCGGAAGGATGCACGATGTACGACGGCCCGCCGCCGAGGATCGCGTTGTACTTGTTCAGGCCTTCCTTCGAGAAGCAGACCGTACCGCCCTTCTTCAGACACTTCGCACCTTCATGGCGGTAGTACCAGCAGCGCGGCCGCTGATTGAGGTTGCCGCCAAGCGTGCCGACGTTGCGGATCTGCGTCGAAGCGATCGAATCCGCGGCTTCCGCGATCACGGTCAGCTTCGCGTGCAGGGCCGCGTGCTCAGCAAGTGCCGCGATCGTCACCAGCGCGCCGATCGTCACGTTGCCGGCCGCATCGACTTCGATGCGATCGAGTCCGGGCAGGCGCTTCAAGTCGATCAGCTGATCCGGTTCCGCGAGATGGTCCTTCATCTCGGTGTAGAGGTCCTGACCGCCGGAAACGACGCGAATGCGTTCGCGGTCCGCGGCGTTGGGCAGAAGGCTGAGCGCCTGATCGAGTGTCGTCGGACGGATCAACTCGAATGCTCTCATTTCGCACCTCCGTCCAAAGCCAAGGCCGTCAGGCCGTCGAGAACCTTGTCCGCCGTGAACGGCAGCGAGCGTAGCCTGACTCCGCAGGCGTTGTAGATCGCGTTGGCGATCGCGGAATGTCCCGGCGTGATCGCCGGCTCCGCCATGCCGACCACACCGCGGCCGATGTCGTCGTCGTCGATCAGCGGCACAAGATCCGGCATTTCCTGGCAACCGGCAATCTTGTAGTCGTTCATGTTCGCGTTGAGCATCAGGCCCAACTGTGGATCGATCACGCGCTCTTCGTGCAGCGCATAGGAAAGCGCCTGGATCATGCCGCCGTTGAGTTGACTCTCGACCGCCGTGCGATTCAGCGGCAAGCCGCAGTCCTGCACACCGACCATCTGCACGACAAAGACGCGCCCCGTGGCCAAATCGACTCTGACCTTCGCGGCCTGGGCGCCGTGCACTCCATTCGAAGCCAGCGATTCCCGCCACTCGCCGTCGGCGGAAACTCCGGCCGTTCCAAGCGTCGCGCAGGCTTCCTTCCAGGTCATCAAGACCTTGCCGCCCGTGGTTTCGACCAGCGAACCGCCGCGGAAGGCGAGTTGTTCCACGGGTTTCTTCGTTGCCTCGGCAAGGTGCTTCAAGAATGCCTGAGCGGCATTGAACGCGGCGTCTTTCACCGCGGGTGCGAGCGACGCGGTTGTCGTGCTTCCGCCCGACGCGTTGGCGCGGCCGTACTTGGAGTTGCCGATGTGAGCGCTGGCGGAAGCGAGCGGCAGACCGAATTCCTCGGCCGCGATTGCGGCCACATACGTGCGCGTGCCGTTGCCCAGGTCCTGGGTCCCGACGATCGCATCGAGCGCGCCGTCGCGGCCGATCGTGACCTTGACCTCGCACTCTTTGCCCCCGCCGCCGCCCCAGGTCGAGATGGCAAAGCCAATGCCGGTCTTCGTGCCGTCGGAATCGGCGTTGGCCTGCGGCGCCGTCTTGTTGGCGTGTTTCGTCCAGCCGATGCGCTCCGCCGCGCGATCGAGCTGGCGGTGATAGACCGTGTTGTCGAGGTTCTTCTTGCGCATCGTCAACGGATCGATGCCAACCTTGTAGGCGAGTTCGTCCAAGACGGATTCCATCGCGAACGAAGCCTGCGGATGACCGGGCGCGCGCATCGCGCGGCTGGAGTCGGTGTGCATGAACAGCGAGCGCGCGCTCGAACGAACGCCATCGGATTCACTGACCTTGTAGATGTAGGGCAGTCCGCTGAAAGCACCGCCTCCGACACCGCCCATGCGCAACGCTTCGCTCCACAGCGCGGTCAAAGTTCCGTCCTTCGCAGCACCTGCGCGGACCTTGACGCTCGCGCCCGAGCGATTGCCGGCGGCGAGGAACTCGCCCTCGCGCGTCAGCATCAAATGCACGGGCCGCTTGAGTTCCTTCGCCAACCTGCACGCGGCAAGCCCTTCGGCGCCCAGCCCGAACTTCGAACCGAAACCGCCCCCCATGTACTCGACGACCGCGGTCACCTTGCCTGATTTCAGGCCGAGCGCGTCGGCCGCCTCATCGGGAATCGTGAACGTGCCCTGAGTCGAAGCGTAAACCGTGGCCTCCTCACCGCCGCGGAAATCGACGACCACGCCGTGGGTTTCCAAGGAGCAGTGGTGTTGCACCGGCAAGCTGTATTGCGCTTCGATCTTGGCGTCGCACTTCTCGAAGACCGCCTTGAACTTGTCCTCGTCGCCTTTGGTGCGCTCCTCGCCGAGGTTGCCGCCCTTGCGGGCCTTGCCGGCGTCCGGCGCGAGCGCCTGCTCCTTGGTGACCGACCAGGCGAGCGGCTTGTACTTGGCCACGATGGCGCGCAGTGCATCCTCCGCGAGTTCGGGCGTCTCGGCGGCGACCACAGCGATCGGCTGGCCGAGGAACCCGGCCTTGAGCGAAGTCTTCTCGCCGATGGCCTGCGCCGCGACCACGCCCAGCAGCTTGAGCGCCGCTGAAAAGTCAAGTTCGACCTCGGCGTTCGGCAACGGACACTGCAGGAGTCGCGCATAGACCATCCCCGGCAGACGGATGTCGTGCGTGTAGCGCGCTCGGCCCGTGACTTTCTCGGGGCCATCGACGCGCCGCAGATTGTGGTTGAGCAAGGTCAGCGATTCGCGCGGCCCCCATTGCGGCTCGGCATTGTTCGTGCGCGTTTCCATCAGCGGCCTCCCTGCATTTTCAAACCTGCCTCGAGCGCGGCTTCAAAGACGCGCGGATAAGTTCCGCAGCGGCAAAGATTGCCCGAACACGATTTCTGAATCTCTTCGCGCGACGCCTTGGGATTCTTCTCCAGGCAAGCGCTCACCGACATCACGAAACCCGGCGTACAGAAACCGCACATCAACCCGTCGCGCGCGACGAAGGCTTCCTGGACGTGGGTCAGATTTCCGCCGCTCGACAGCCCTTCGACCGTGGTGATCGACTTGCCGGTGCAATCGACTGCCAGCAGCATGCAGGCGTAAACCGTTTTCTTGTCGATGAAGACCGTGCAGGCGCCGCACGAGCCGCGGTCGCAGACGAGCTTGGCGCCGGTCAGCGGCGGCTCGCAGTGATTGCGCAGCGCATTGAGCAGCGTGGTGCGCGGTTCGACGCGAACCTTCTTCTTCTCACCGTTGATGGAAAGTTCGATCTCGATCGTGCCGGACAGGCGTTCGAGCTGCGCGCCCTGGGCCAGGGCCTGGGCCGCGCCCAGCGCCGTGCTCGCCGCGGCGACGCCGCCGGCACCTTTCAGGAACGAGCGCCGTGAGACGTTGGAACGATCTCCGAGGGACATGCGAATTCTCCTTGGCCGAGCAGCGGCGAGTTGCCGCGCAAAGGCGCCGCGATTCTAGACGTCGCGAGTGCGCGGGCAAGCAGTAGCCCAGACATTGTGGGCACCGCTCCCGCGTCGCGGTAGATTCCAGGCAGTGGAGGGACGTCAGACGAAGCCAACTTGGCGCAAAAAACTCGCGCTCACGCTGCTTGCCACGCTCGGGCTCGCCGGCGCGGCGGAGGGCGTGCTGCGGCTCGCGAAATTCACGCACTACCCGGCGGAGATCCCTCCGATCGTGTGGAACCCCGACGAGGACCGCAACCTCAAGCGCGGTGTCGGGATGTTCACCGAGGACAAGGCACAACTCTGGGTGCCGCTGCCGGGTGTCGAGGTTCCCTACGGCGACGCGCGCCACGAGCACATCAATGCCGCCGGCTACCGCGGCCCAGAGCGAACTCCCAAGCCTGCCCCAGGGGTGCTGCGCATCGTCGCCCTCGGTGATTCTTCGACCTTCGGCATGGGCGTGCCGTATCCGGACACCTGGTGCGCGCAGTTGGAGGCGCTGCTCGAAAGCCAGGGTCGTCGCGCCGAGGTCATCGATGCGGGCGTAATCGGATTCACGATCGAGCAGGGCCTCGAGCGCTACGACGCGCTCGTGCGCCGACTCGCGCCCGACATCGTCATCGCCGCCTTCGGCGCGATCAACGAGCACCTTTGGGCACAGACCATGGCCGATCGGCCGAAGATCGACCTGCGCAAGCAGCCGCGTCCGCTCCACGACGCGCTGGTCGGACTGCGTTACAACGTGCGACTGCTGCACGCCGTCGGTTGGGCGATCGACACAGCGCGGGGCGAGGATCGCGAGGCAATGCGCGAGGCGTGGAAACAGCAAAACCGCGAACGCGACGCGTTCAACGTGAGCGCTGGTCAACCGGATTGGCCCGGGGTGCGCCGGGTCGGACTCGAGCGCTTTTCCAAGGCCCTAGACGAACTCGACGCGCGCGTTCGCAGCGACCACGCGCGCTTGATCTTGATCTCGATGCCGCGCGAGCCCGAGCGCGAAACGGAATCGCCGGTGCTGCCGCTGTACAACAAAGCCGTCGAAGCTGCGGCGGCCCGATTGCACGCCGGTTTCTTCGACGCGCGTTCCACGGTGCTGACGACACTGAGCGGCCCACCGGCGCGCGAGTGGGCCGACCTGTTCATCGACGCCTATCACCCCTCGCGCGCAGGCCACGCCTTGTTCGCGGCGGGCCTGGTACCGATTGTCAACTCGCTGGCAGCCGAGCGGAGCGCGAACTCGCCAACATCAGGTCGCTGACCAGACGCGAGAATCGCACGGGGTCCTTCAAGGTCCCACCCTCCGCGAGCACGGCTTGGCCCAGCAGCAAGTGAGCCGCTGACTGCGCCCGTTCGCGATCGGGCGCTTCGCGGTGGGCGCGCTCGAGGTCCTGAATCAGCGGATGCTCGGGATTGAGTTCGAGCACGCGTTTTTTCGGCGGCGGCGCGGAGTGCGAGTGCTCGAAGACACGCTGCATGTGA
>JAYUOR010000641.1:0-2826 GCA_043760765.1 Planctomycetota bacterium
GAGCAATTCGGCGAGCTGGTCGTCGGAGAGGGGATTGGCAGCGTCTTCCTGGCGCACGAGTTCGGCAAGCCGATTCTTGATCGCGGCCTGGCTGGCGACCTCGCCGGATTCCTTGGTCGTACCGCCGGTGAAGAAGTACTTGAGCGGGAAAATCCCGCGCGGCGTTTCAGCGTACTTCCCGGAAACCGCGCGGCTCACGGTCGAAATGTGCACGCCAACCTCGTCGGCAACTTCCTGCATGCGCAACGGGTGCAGCGCGCGCACGCCCTTTTCGAGGAAATCCTCCTGGCGCGTGAACAGGCAACGCGCGATACGCTCCAAGGTCGACTGGCGTTGCTGGATCGCATCGATGAACCAGCGCGCCGACTCGACGCGCTTCTTGACGAACTCGGCGAGCTGGCGGTCCTTCTTGTTGTCGCGCAGCAATTGTCGATAGGTCGGCGAGAGGCGCAGCTC
This sequence comes from Planctomycetota bacterium, assembly GCA_043760765.1. Classification (GTDB taxonomy): domain Bacteria; phylum Planctomycetota; class UBA1135; order UBA1135; genus JADJQU01. The sequence continues at coordinate 457 of JAYUOR010000641.1, forward strand.
CGTCGAGCGCTGGCGCGTCAGGCGCACTTCGAATTTGCCGTCGATTTCCTCGACTGCGACGTCGGGCGTGATCACCGCAGCGGTGTTCTCGCCGAACTCGCCGCCGGGAGCCGGGTCGAGCGCGCGCAACGAATCGATCGCGAGCTTGACCTCTTCGAGCGTTCGCCCGGTGGCCTTGGCGATGCGCGGCAGGCGATTGGTAGTGATGTCCTCGAGGTGATTTTCGATCAGCGCGCGCAGCAGGGGGGTCTCGGCGCCGCTCAGCTCTAGCTGCAAGAGCAGGCACTCGCGCAGGTCGCGCGCGCCGAGCGAGGGGTGGATGACACTGCGCAACTCGTGCAGCACGGCCGACAATTCCTCGACGGTCGTGCCGGCCAGCTCGGGAGTCGCGCAGCACTCGGCGGCGATCTCTTCGAGGCTGCCCTCGAGGTAGCCGCGCGAGTCGAGCGAGTAGATCAGATATTCGGCGAGCAGCCGACCGCGCGGCTGGAGGTCGACGAAGGCGAGCTGATCGAGCAGTGCTTCGGCGACGCTCTTGGGCGCGTCGGGCGTGTTCGCCATCGCTTCGAGCTTGCGGTCACCCTCGCCGTTGTCGCGCACGCGCCGCACCGGATCCCATTCGCGCTCGTAGCGTTCGAAGTCCTCGCCCGGCCCCTCCGGCGCCAGGTCGACTCCGCTGCCGGGCTCCACGGCCGGAGTCTTCCCGTCGGCTTGGATCGCGGCCGGGCCGTCGGCACCGGCGCCGTCCTGGCCGGGCTCGACCAGCTCCAGGAACGGGTTTTCGCTCAGTTCCTGCTCGACCCGCTCGGAGAGATCCTGGCTCGAAAGCTGCAGGATCTGCATCGCCTGGATCATCTGCGGCGATTGGATCATCCGCTGTTCCATGCGCGCGGATTGATGCAGGCCGAGTCTCATAACGATGTGCTTGAGGGGCTGGGGGGGGATCGAGGCCCAGGTGGCGACCGCGAGCGGGGGGGGCGAACAGAACGGGCGTGGCTAAGTCTACACCGTCGAGCCAGGGCCGCACGTCCGTCCGAGTGACCTAGTGGGCACCCAGAGAGCGCGAATCAGAGCGCGCGCACGCTCATCGTCAGCGGCGCTGCTCCAGGGAGCAGCACTTCCGGCGCCGCGCCCGCGCGTGCTTCGCCGCGAGCGGAGCGCCACGTGCGCCGCGGAAGTTCGAGGCGGCCGAGCGGGACGCTCGAACGCTCGGCGACATGCTTCTCCGACGTCGCGGCGACCCAGGCGGAGTAGCTCGTGAAGTCGGTCCCCGCGAGTCCCTGGGCGCAGAAGCCATCCAGGCTGCGCTCGACGCGCGGGCCCGGCATCCAGGTCTCGGGCGCAATCTCAACGTCGTAGTCGACCACGGCAGTCGTCTCGTCGCATACCAGCACGCGCCAGGTCGAACCACCCGCCACAGGCAGACGAACGAAGCCCGCTCCTCGCGCAACCAGCACTTCGTGAGTCTTCGTGCGCAGCGCCTCTGCAACGCCGCGCAAACTGTCGATTTCGGCCCAGCCGTCCTGTTCGGCGCGCGGCCCGAGCACGACGCCGGAGCCCGCGACGAATAGCGGACGGGAGCGCGAGAGGCTCGAGCGCGAGGTCTCCGCTTCCTTGATCAGCAGGCCACCGGCCAGCGGCTTGGGGGCTTGATCCTCGAGTGTGCCATCGGGCGCGCCTTCGAGTCCGCCGCCCGGCGACACCGGCGGCAGATCCCAGGCGAGAGCTTCGACCAACGCCGTGTCGAGCATGCGCCAGCGCCCGTCCGCAGCATCCGGAATCGCGCGCGGAACGATCCAGAGCGAGCCCTCCGTCACGGCCTCGGATCCACCGAGACCAGCCCAGGCCAACCGCAGCGGCGCTCCCGAAGCCACAGTTCCACTGAACGCAATCTGAAGTCCGTTGACGTGGGGTTGCTGCACGGAGCCAAGGTCCGTCGCGGAGAGTTCGAAGTCCTCGAGTGAAGTCAGACGCGAGAGATCGAGCAGGCCTTCGACAAAGACGCCAGAGCCCGCGCGCACGCGCATCGCGCGCACGTGCAGCACATCGCCGGTCAGCACTCGGCCGACCACCGGCGCCGCAACGCCCGCGTCGGTGGCGACTTCGACGGAATAGTTGTGGACGTAGCTTTGAATGCTGCGCTCGCCGAGCATGCTCTCGGCGCCGGAGCGCAAGCGCGTGAAGGCCCACGGCGCCTCTTTAGGCAGGCCGGCTCCGGCCGCTGCAACCCCAGCGCCGCGCACGAGCCAGACCGAGAGCTCCACATCGAGCCCGCGCGACGCTGCGTCGAGCTGCTCGCAAAAGGTCGCCGCGGCCTGACAGCCCGCTTGCGAACCTTGAACGAGCAGCGGAGGCGAGCTGGGATGCAAC
>JAYUOR010000642.1:0-2822 GCA_043760765.1 Planctomycetota bacterium
TACAACTCGCCGACGGAAAGCGTTCCAAAGATCGTGACCGGGTCGTAGTAGGCGTATTCGGCGAGCACGCCCTCGGGCATGCTCACGACGACCCACTCGTTCAAGCGCGGAATCGCGGCGAAACAACAGCCGCCCGGGATCGAGGTGAGGGCAAAGCTCTTGACCCCGTCGCGATCGAACTGGATCGGATTCATGAAGCCCTTGATCTGCACGCGTCTGCCATCGAAGGCGCGCACTTCGGCGGGGATCTTCGTCGGCGGCTGCGGGATGTCGGGGGCTGCATCTGTGGGCGCGGGCTTCGTCGCCGGTACGGCTTGGAAGGAACCTGACTTGGGATAGTCGAAGCCGGAGAGCTGCGCGAACTTGAGTTCTTCGAACTCGGAGTTTTTCGCGGTCTTGGGCTGCTCTGGCGGCGGCGAAATTGGCTGCGGTGTCTGCGTGGGCGCGGTCTTCGCGAGCGCCGAGCGGATCGGAGCGCCGTGCGCGATCACGACCTGTTTGGGCTTTCCTCTGGACGCGCCGTCGCCTCTCGACAATGCAAGGATCAGCACACCCAGCGCAGCCACGACCAGGACCGCGCCCAGGATCGGTGTGCGACGTGAGAAGGTACTGGGTGCGGGGGAAGTCATGGGCGCGAGATTCTAGTCAGGGGAAAGCGCCGGTCAGCTGGTGGGACCAAGGTGCTCAGCGACTTCGGTGCGATAGGCACTCCACGCCGGCCAGATTCCAGCGAGAGCTCCAAGTCCCACGATCATCAGCGGCACGGCCCACAACGCCGGATGCCACGCGAAAGGATCGATCACAACGCCGGTCTGGCGCCGGACCACGCTCGCCGCCACGGCCACGATGCAGCCTTGGACTAGCACACCGAGCGCACCGCCGATCACGCCGATGGCCGCGGACTCACCGAGGATTGCCGCGAACAACGTGCGCCGCCGCGCACCGAGCGCGCGCAGGATCGCGAATTCGCGCCGGCGCTCGTTCATCGTGTTGTACAGGCTGGCCAGGATCGACGCGGCACCCACGAGCACCGTGAGATACGCGACCAGCGTCAGCACGCGATTCATCCAGCCCAATTTGTCGAACAATTCCGCCATGACCCGCGCGATCGGAAAAGCCAGCGTCGCTTCGGTGCCGTCGCGGTTGATCTCCTGCTCGAGCTCCAGGCCGCGTTGATAGTTCTTGAAGCGCAGGAGCAGCGCGCTGATCTCCTTCGATTCCTCGGGGATGTCCTGATCCGCTTCGGCCACGTATTCGTCGCCGGCGCCGCGCAACACGTGCCCGCCCATGCGGAACACGCCTTCGATCGGTATCCACAACACGCGGTCGTTCGGCGTGTTCGTAGGCGCGGCGATGCCGACGACGACGTATTCCTCGTCGTGGTGTTTCTCGCTGTCGACCAGACCGTGCGACGGTTGGACGCGCGAATTGATCTTCAATCCGGAGTGTTCCGCGGCAAAGCTTCCGACGACGACTTCGCGCAGACTGTCATCGAAGGGTCGGCCCTCAGCGAGCATCAACGTGGCCTCGCCGGCAAGGGCCCCGTCGAACAATTTCGACTCCGTGCCGACGATGCGGTAGCCGTGAAAACTGTCGCCGAGCGCGTAGGGCAGCGCGAAACTAACGCCCGGATCCGCGTTCAAGCGCGTGTACCAGGCCCAGTTCAAATTGCCCGGCGAGGTCTCCAGGTGGAACACACTGTTGAGCACGATCTGCAGTTGACTGCCGCGCGCACCGAGCACGGCGTCGAAGGAACTCGCGCCCGAGGTGAAGGCCGCGCGGCTCTGGGCCTGGATCTGGAAAAGCGCCATGACCAGTCCGCCGGCGAGCGCCAGGGAAAGTGCCGTGATCGCCGTCGAAACCGCGTGTTGCCCGAGGCTGCGACGCACGAGCAGCGCGATGCCGAAGCGCGGCGACTTCAAGCTTGGCCCCCCGCGAACTCTGCCCCGTGGGCGCGGTTGAGGCGCGCGAGGTCGAGCACGCGCTTGAATCCGCCGAGCACATGATCGTCGTGGCTGACAAGCAACAGCGCCGCCTGATTTTCGCTGCAAATCTCGCGGATCAAGGCCAGCGCTTCGTCCGCGCGCACGCGATCGAGGTTGCCCGTGGGTTCGTCGGCGAGCACCAGCACGGGTTTCCCAGCCAGAGCGCGCGCCACGGCCACGCGCTGCTGCTGTCCGACCGAAAGTTGTCTGGGCCGATAATGCAATCGATCGCCGAGCCCGACGCGCGTGAGCAGTGCTGTCGCCCGCTCGACATCCGCGCCGCGGCCAAGGTGCATGGCCAGCGCGACATTCTCGAGCGCCGAATAGCTCTGCAGCAGATTGAAGGTCTGGAAGACGTAGCCGATCAGCTCCGCGCGCGCCCGGTCGCGCTGGGATTCGCTTTGCGCCGTCATCTCGCGGCCCGCGACGCGCACAATTCCCGAGTCGGGAACCAGGATCCCGGCGATCAAGTGCAGCAATGTGGTCTTGCCCGACCCCGAGCCGCCGCGCAGGGCCACCTGCTCGCCGCGTGCCAATTCGAGCGCGGGCAGGTCGACGACGACGTGCACGCTCCCGTCCGGCGAGCGGAAGGACTTCCTGAGGTCCTGGATATCAAGGGCGGCGTCCATCGCGGGTCTGGAGCGTGCCGTCTGGCCGCCCGGCTGCAAGGGAAAAGGTCCCGCGCCTGCTTGGAACACTTTCGCTCGAAGCCGGTGCACTAGTCGAGCTACCCTGCACGCAGTGTTGCATGTCCCCCCCTGCTCACAAATCTGATCGCGGCTTTCCGCAGTTTGGCCCCGCGCACTCACCAGCTTCGGCGCAGCACTCGAATACGTT
>JAYUOR010000643.1:0-2821 GCA_043760765.1 Planctomycetota bacterium
TCGCTCCGACCCAAAATCCCCTTCGACGACATCGTCGAGGACAAAGTGCGACAACCTCACGGTCAACTACGGTTGCGAGCCAAGCGGCGAGCATGCGGGGCCCGAACGACGGACGAACTTCCGTGGTCTGACAACCATAGAAGCCCTCGCCGATCCCGCAGACTTGTTGTGCACGCTCGGACAAGAGGGCCATCGGCAAGCCGTGTGCGGGAAAATCGCAAGCACGGTTTGACAGGGGGTCCTGAGTCCTCATCTTCCAAGACTCACGTCCTCCGAAAATGAGGGCTCAGGATCTACCAATGGCCGACCTCGCGTTCCCGATCGCGTCGCGATGGCCGGAATCCTCTACCGCGTGCGCACGGGCTGCCAGTGGAAGGCACTTCCGCCGGACTTCGGTTCATCACGATATTGACGCGCGCAATCCGAGAGCTTGCGCGTAGTGCGTGGACTCGATCGTGTCCTTGTCGTCGAGATCCGCGAGCGTCCGCGCGACGCGCCGGAGGGACTGCACAGCGCGCGCTGACAGGCCGCGAGACTGCGCCGCGCGCGTGATCATCGATCGCGCTTCGCCTGTGAGTGGAGCGAAGCGTTCGAGTTCTGCACCTCCAAGCTCGAAGTTACGCCGCTCGCTCTGGCGCTCGCGCATGCGTGAGCGCGCGCGATCGACGCGTCCGTACCACTCGGCATGTGTCGGTCCGCGCTCCGGGCCTGCGGTCGCGCAGATATCGTCGACGCTCGGCACGTCGAGGTTGACGCACAGATCGATGCGATCGAGCAATGGCCCCGAGATTCGCTGTCGGTATCGCTGGATCGCCAAGGGAGAACAACGACAAGGGATGCGTGGATGGCCTTGGTATCCGCACAAACATGGATTCATGGCCGCGACGAGTTGGAAACCTGCCGGCATCTCGAGCCGGTGTCCCGCGCGGCTGATCAAGATCGTGCCGCTTTCCATCGGTTGTCGCAGGGCCTCGAGGGCTTCACGGCGGAATTCAGGCAGCTCGTCGAGGAAGAGCACTCCGCAGTGTGCGAGCGTGATCTCGCCCGGCTGCGGCGGCGATCCGCCGCCGACCAGCCCGGCGTAACTGATCGTGTGGTGTGGCGCGCGAAAAGGACGCTCGTCAGCCAGCCCTCCGGGCCATTGGCCCGCGGCGGAAAGCACGCGTGTGATTTCCAATCGTTCACGTCGATCGGGCCGCCCCGCGAGCAAACGCAGGCGACGGGCCAGCAAGCTTTTTCCCGCGCCAGGCGGACCGACGAACAGGAGGCCGTGACCTCCAGCGGCCGCGACGGCGAGCGCTAGTTTGCCCGCGTACTGTCCGCGCACGTCGTCGAGCGATTCGCGCACTGCCGTTACGGAGTTCGCCGCCAACGCCGCTTCCAATTCCGTCTCCGGATCCGGCGCGCGATGGCGTTCCAACCCCGGCTGGGCTCCACAGACGTGCGCCACGACGTCTTCGATGTGTCGTGCACCGTAGGCTGCAATTCCGTCGATCCACGCCGCTTCCCGCGCCGTCGCGGGCGGGGCGAACAAGCGCTGAAGTCCACCCTGGAGCGCCGCCATCGCCACAGAGAGTCCGCCGGGGACCGCGTGCAGCGATCCGTCGATGCCGACTTCGCCGAGGAAGAGCGCGTTCTCGAGCGCGCGGTGATCCATGTGGCCGCAGGCCGCGGCGGCGGCGAGCGCCATGGGCAGGTCGAGCACCTCACCCGACTTCCGTTTCGCCGCGGGCACCAGGTTCAGGAACAGCCGACCGTTCGGAAGGTGCAGCCCCGAGGCCTCGAGCGCGCACACCAATCGCCCCCGACTCTCGCGAATCACCGGGTCGGGCAGGCCGGTGATCACGACTTCGGTGCGCTCCTTCTCTCGGCGATCGAAGCGCGCCTCCACGGTCACGAGCTCCGCGCCCGTTCCCACGAGGCAAGCTCCGAACACTCGCACGGTGTGCATGCAGACACGACTGAACTCGAAGCGTCAGGTGGCGTCCGAACTGCGTAAAACCTGGAACCTCTCGACATTTCGAGCTGCCGGGCGAACTCGGGCGACTCGTTCCGAGGCCGGCGCTACCGTGTGCACCCGTCGGAGCCCACGCCGACAGCCACTATCGATGGATTCGGGCCATTCTGAAACAAGCACCGCGCGCGGCAACGCGCTGCGACATGGCGCGCTTGGCTGCGCGCTGCTCGCAGCGAGCGCCTGCAACGGAACGAAGGAGCCCGCGCCGGAAGCTGTCGCGCAAGCGTCGGCCGAAATGCCGGCAGCGCCGCTCCCCGATCCGAAGACGCAGCCCTTGCCCGAGGCCGCTGCCGACGCGCACGACGCGATCGTGATCGCCGGCTTGCATTTCTCGATTGGTGCGCCGGTCGTCTTGTGGACCGATCCGGGCGGCTACAGCGCCTATGGAACCGAGCCCTTCTTCGACGGCGAACCGCGCGCCGATGCGCCGACGGGGCTGCGTTATCGACCCGGCCGCAAGACCGGCGAACTCGATCTCGTGGAGCCTTCATTGTCGGAGCTGGCCGCGAGTGTGGACCAGTTCGTCTTGCACTTCGATGTTTGCGGCGTTTCCCGCCAGTGCTTCAAGGTGCTGCAGGACATCCGCGGACTCTCAGTGCATTTCATGCTCGACCTCGACGGCACGCTTTACCAGACGCTCGACCTGCGCGAGACGGCCTGGCACGCCCGGCAAGCCAATCCGCGTTCCATCGGAGTCGAGATCGCCAACATGGGCGCCTATCCGCCAGGCAAGTCCGCGACGCTCGACGAATGGTACCTGCAGGATGAAACGGGCTGGCGCATCGCGATCCCCGAGCGCCTCGG
>JAYUOR010000644.1:0-7221 GCA_043760765.1 Planctomycetota bacterium
GGGCTTCGCGGGACGCGGCGAGTCGGCCTTCTTCGCGTCCGGGGCGGCCTCGGGCGCAGTGGGCTTGGTCGGCTCGCCTTCAATGTCATCCGTGGCGAGCTTGCCGAAGTAGCGCGGCAGCTCGACTCCGCCGATCGAGCGCATCACATCCATTAAAGGCGGCACCGCGCCGCCGAGGTTCTTGAGGAAGCCGCTGGCGCCGCCGCCTGCCTGACCGCCGTCCCAGACCGTGATCTTGTCGAACTTGATGTTCGCGATCGCCTTGGCGGAAGTCTCGGCCAGATGGTCGAGGTGCTCGAGCATCATCAGTTGGAAGGCCGCGTTCGCGCTACCCGTGCCCTTGATGATCTCGCGCAAGCCCTCGCCCTTCTTGGCCAGGATCTCGTACTCGCCGCGCGCCTGCGCCGAGAGGCGCGCGTAGATCGCCTTCGCGTCACCCTCGGCTTCGATCGCATTCGCGTTCGCGCGGGCCGTGGCTTCCAGGCGCATTTTTTCCGCCGCGGCTTCCGCTTCGACAATGATGCGCGCCTTCTGCGCGCGCGCCGGCGCCTCGAGCATCGCGCGTTGTTCGGCTTCGATCTGCTTGCCCTTGGATTCGGCCGCCAAGGTCTGCGCGCGATATTGCGCGGCGAGCACCTCGGCTTCGGCTTCGCGCTTGCGACGCTCGCCGACGGCGTAAGCTTCGGCCTGGGCGACTTGCAACAAAGACTCCGACTCCGCGACGGCAGCCTTCGACTTGTTTTCGCCAGTCTGAGCTTCGGCGTTGGCGCGCGCGACTTCGATGCGCATGGCGCGCTCGGCTTCCTTGACCAAGGCTTCGCGCTGGAAGGCCGCGGTCTGCTCGCCGGTCTGGCGCTCCTTCAAGAGTTCGGCGACGCGCACGGCCATCTCGCGCTCGGCGGTCTTCGTGCCGACTTCCTGATCCTTGACGGCTTCGGCGACCTGGATCGCGCGCTCGCGATCGGCCTTGGCCACACCGATGGCACCGTTCTTGACCTGCTCGGCGACATCGACTTGCGCCTTCTGAATCGCCTCACTCGCCGCCTTGCGGCCGAGCGCTTCGATGTAGCCCGACTCGTCAGTGAGGTCTGTGATGTTGACGTTGATCAGCACCAAGCCGATTTTTTCGAGTTCAGGCTCGAGGTTGTGCTGGATGTTCTTCAGGAAGCCGTCGCGGTCCTTGTTGATCGCGTCGATCGGCATCGAGGCGATCACCTGGCGCAACTGCCCGAAGATGATGTCCATCGCCTGATTCTTGATCATCTCGGTGTTGAGGCCGAGCAGACGGATCGCGGCGTTCTGCATCACGGCCGGCTGCGTGCCGATCGCCACCGTGAAGTAGGACGGGACGTTGACGCGGATGTTCTCCGAGGAAAGCGCGCCCTTCAGCGGTACTTCGATCTGGATCGGATCGAGGCTGAGGAAGTCGTATTCCTGCACCAGCGGCCAGACGAAAGCTCCACCGCCGTGCAGGCACTTCGAGGACTGCCCGCCGCCGACTTTGCCGTAGATCACGAGCACGCGGTTCGACGGGCAGCGCTTGTAGCGGCGCACGAGCACGAGCACGAGGCTGAGCACGAAGAGCAGCGCCACGAGCGCGGCCACGACGAGCCAGAAGTCACGGGGCGGAGCCTGGGGAAGCAAGAGCATGGGGAAGCTTGTCATGGGAATTTTCAGTCCGTACGGGGTCTCTCACTCACAGCGCGTCGACGACCAGCGTGTCTTCTGCATGGACGGCGCTGACCTTGCACAACTCACCGGTCTTCAATTCAGGCCCGGGCGTGATCGCGCGATATTGCATCGTGCGGCCTTGAATGCCGACGGTCACGGCGCCCGCGCCTGACTTGTTTCCTGGAATCGTCAGGTACACGCGCGCCTCAGTTCCAACGGCATTCTTCACGTCCACCGTACCCGACGAACGCAACTTGTTGAACTGCATCAGGACCATGCGGGTCAGCAGGAACGCGAACATCCCGGTCACGAAGGCGACGCCGAGCGAGGCCCCGCCGCCCATGCCGCTGGTGCTCGCGATCATGCCGCCCAGGCCGAAGAAGGTCAGGAAGGCGATGATCGCGCGGAACGACAGCCAACTGCCCACTCCGCCGTCGTGGTCAGCGCCGGCTTCGTGGCCGACGTCGTGACCTACGTCGTGCTCGGCCCCGAACAGGCTCATCACGACCTGGATCAACATCACGATGCCACCGAGGATCGCGGCACCGATGTAGATCAGCTCGACCATCGAGTCGATGTGCAGCCACTCGATCCCACTGAAGGGCGAGATGTAGACGAATCCGAATGGCAGGTGGGACGTGCTCATGCGAGGAGTGCTCCGTGCTCGGGTGTGCCCGCGTTCGCCGGGTAGCTTTGAACGCGCGACATACGCGGGATTCCGATTCCGATTCAGGCGTGTCGAACCGCGAGGATACGGAACTGGGCTCCCTGGGGCCAGCATTGCGCTCCGCGGTTGTGGCCGATCCCGCGCGCGCTACCATCGTCGCCCCCATTCCATAGGAGAACGACGCATGGATGCCCCCTCGACAACACCTCAACTGCTCGCCGGCAAGACCGGGATCGTCTTCGGCGTTGCAAACAAACGCTCGCTGGCCTGGGCCTGCACGAAATCGCTGTCGCAGGCCGGGATGCGCCTGGCGCTGACCTACGCAAGTGAACGCATGGAGCGCGCGGTGCGCGAACTCGCCGCCGACCTGCCCAACGCGGTCGTGATGCCTTGCGACGTGACCAAGTCCGAGGAAGTCGAAGCGGTCTTTGCGTCCCTGAAGACGGAGTTCGGGTTCCTCGACATGATCGTGCACGCGATCGCCTACGCCAAGCGCGAAGAACTCGAAGGCGATTTCTATCACACCTCGAAAGCCGGCTACATGATCGCGCACGAGGTCAGCGCCTACTCGCTGACCGAGATCGCGCGCTGCGCCTTGCCGTTGATGGAAGGCCGTCAGGGATCGATCGTCACTTTGACCTACATCGGCGGCGAGCGCGTAGTCAAGAACTACAACGTGATGGGCATCGCCAAGGCGGCGCTCGAAGCGAGCGTGCGCTATCTCGCCCACGATCTTGGCCCACGCGGCATTCGGGTCAACGCGATCAGCGCCGGTCCGGTGCGCACGCTCTCGGCATCGGGCGTCTCGGGGTTTTCACTGGTGCTCGATCAGATCGCAAGCACCGCGCCGTTGCGGCGCAACATTACCGCCGAGGAAGTCGGCGACACGTGCCTCTTCCTGGCGAGCAGCCTCTCACGCGGGATCACCGGCAGCACGATCTACGTCGACGCCGGCTACAACATCATGGGCGTGTGATCGGGGGTGACTGTGCCTGCCCGATTTCCGACCTGCTTTCGGGATTAATTTCCCGCGCAGTTGTCGACGAGCTTCGGCGAGGCATTTCCTCCTTCTGCACCGTCGAGATGACCTCTTCGGCGCAAGCACGCTTCGACGCCAAGTCACGACGGCTCGGCGTCGGACGCACGCCGCCGCGAAACTGCGTGGATGCTCCGACGACTCACCGTCAACGGCTGCCCGGGCCCTGCGCAGCAGCTGCAAGGTGCGCATCCGCACACGACCTGTGCGCCAGCAGCCCGTGGTGGCCTGGAAACCACGAAGAGCGGGCATTCCAGCCCAGTTCCGACCCTGGCCTGGCATTTGCGGTAGGCTTCCCGCAAACGAAGCTCCAAAAAACTCGGAGCCTCGACAAGATCCTTGCCATCCCGACTGTCAGAAGGAAAGGACACACAATGCTCGCAATTTTTGGTGTGCTTGCGTTACTCGCCGTTCTGCCCCCCTGCGTAGAACGTAGCGCCCACCCTCGCGACGAGGAGGCGCTTGACCCGTGTAGCTTTGTGATCGCGCGCGCTTGGGTCGATCCTGTGCTCGGGCACGACATGCCGACGGTCACTACGATCCCTCCGCAGCCGCAGACCAGCCCATCGCCTCAGATCAACAATCCCCTCCTTCCGTTCCGAACTCTTCAGGCGGCTATCGACCAAGTCTTCATCGCCCAGGAGCTGCTCTGGCAGCCGAATCAGCAACCGACATCCGGGATCGTCTACGCGCTGCCAGGCATCTACGGGCCGACGGGCAGCGGTGATGTCTTTCCGATCATCATGCGCGATCGCGTAAACGTGCAGGGACTCGGAGCCCAAGGATGTGTGCTCAGGGAAGTGTCTCCGAACAACGTTCCTGCCCTCCCGACATCGCCTCCCGCGATCAATTTCTTCCTGCCGGTGAGGACGTTGCCGATCAACCTTCCGACGATCAACGGTGTCGTGGTTTTGGTCGACTTTGGGCGTGCGTCGCAGCAGGGACCGTCGCTTCTCACGGCGGGCTCCAACCCACCTTGGGTCCTCGAGCCCGATAGCTTCGAGATGCTCGATGCGTTCACCTTCGAGGGTGGCGACATTCAGATCATGTTCTGGATTCAACTCGCCCTCGGCTTCACCCCCAAGCCCACGCACGCGCGTATCACGAACTGCATTTTCGACATGCGGCACGGGTGGTTCCCCAAAGACGGAGTGCTGATAGATGGGCCATTCTTGGGCATTGAACTGGCCAAACGTCATACGCCGATAACTGGACCCGGGGGAATCCGAGGCTACCCCGAGCAGTTCGTGATGATTGCGCACAACACATTCATCATGGGCAGCCCAAACTTTGAGCTGCAGGGTGACCCGTGGATTCGCTGTCGGGAAGGTGCCGTGGGCGTCATCGACGTAATCGACCCAGCCTGCCAACTCCAAGTTTCAGACATCCAGTCCGGATTGAGGGGCGTGGGTACGCCGGGAGTCTTCAACAACATTTTCAGGACGGCCCCTGGGTTTCTGTCTGCTGTGCAACCCATGGCAATGCTGGGCATTGATTCAAGCGACACAAAGATGTTCGATGCCGTGAGCGGCACTATCAAGGAGACGAACGCGTTCGACCCTCAACGCAATGGATCAAGTACCACGCCCCCATTCGATAACGGTTGGTTCACGTCCGTACCCATGGTGCCGACCTACATCGGGTCGGCGATTGGCCTGGATCTTTTCAATTCAGGAAATCCAGGCCCTAACACTCCGCCGAATGTATGCGCTGGCACAATGCCGGCTGGCAGCACGGTAGCTGCGGCGCCCACTCCCAACGTGGCGCTTTTCGACGGCAACGCGGGCGTCGATCCCTGTTTCGTCGGCGAGTACCTAAACGACCAGAACCTAGTGTTGCCTCTTCCCGGCGGGATTCGCTACCACGACTGGCGCCTGCTGCCGGGATCTCCGATGGCGAACAAGGGTGTTGCACCGTTTCCGGCAACGACGACTTCGGGTCCTACCTACTGCACGGCAATCCCTAGCTTGTCCTGTTTTTCTCTTCCACTCTGTCCTTTGCTGCGGAGCACTGATTGGGACTGCGAGGAGTACGGCAATCCTAGAACGGTCGACGGAATCCCTGATCTCGGCGCCGATGAGACGCACGGTTATGTATGCGCAGGGAGCTACGGCAATGATTCGAAAAGCCACAACGTTCCTCCGACGGGGCTCGCGCCAAACACTGCACCAGGAAGAGCCACTCGGTATCTGATTCTCAGGAGTAGTGCGCAGCAGCAGTCCATCGTAATCCATGGGAAGGCGACACTCCCTCCGGTACCGACGCCGGTCAGCGGACCGCCTGCCTGGACTCAGCCGCCAGGAACCCTCACGCCAGCGCTTCGTGGCCCCTCGTCACTACCGGCTGACTCACGGTCTCAGTGGATCACGTTTTCCGATCCGTCGCCGCCGGGTGCACCGGATCCGACTCCGACCCCGTGGCAGAGTGTCGCGAATCCGCAGACGACGCAGTACGTGCCGACCTGGATGATTGCATCCGGGCAGTTGGCAATATCCTTCTGCACCCGGACACAACCCGACAATGAGCTGGTTCTTGCGCCACCCGTGGCTCCGGTCGGGTTTGGAACCTACTTTGCGAGCCAGCTCGTGATGCATACCATCGCCAATGTTCAGGTCTATTGGAGTAATTTGCAAGCGGAGTACCGATGAATTCGCTGCCCTCCACCCGAGCGATGCGCGCCCCGCGCACTTGGACGCCGATCTTTCGAGCAACACTCCTCGCGGTGCTTGCTTTCGCGACGAGCCGGAATTCCCACGGTCAGGTTTCGGAGGCACTCTACGGAATTCAGGGTTGGCCCAATCGCGACCTCGTACGACTTGACGTCCTCACCGGCGAAATTATTGAATCGCACAGCGCTACTTTGCTCAGTGGCCACCTCTGGCACGGACTCGTTTTCGATGGCGCAAGGTTCCTGGCGCCAGCGATCAGGGGTGGGGCCCACCCTGCGTACATCGAAGCTCTTGGGCCAAGCTCCGGATTCTCCGGCACACTGACGAATGAAGCAGGCCGTTTCGTGAACATGAGCCTTGGGATGGATCCTCTCACGGGGCGAATTTGGGGGGTAGGTCAAACGATGTTCGGCGTGTCTGATACTCAGCTGTGGGAAGTGGACTCAGCGACACACTGGGCAACGTCGCACGGCTTTTTGCATGGCGCAGCTAGTTTCGCGACCGGAATCACATTTGCGCCCGACGGAACTTGTTATCTGACGGACGCCTTTGGGCCGCGCTTGCTGACCCTCGATCTGAATACGTGCGTGACGACGCTCGTTGGCGCCTTGGGAATTGGGCCAGGAAGTTTCCAAGACATTGCGTACAGCCTGCAAGGCGAGATCTATGGTTCCTTCTGGGAGGCCAGTCCGTTCCCGACGCTGAGTGGCATCTATCGATTCGATCCCGTCACCCTCGCGGTCGTCCGAGTGAATTCCATGTTGCAGCAGCCGTACCTCGGCCTCGGTTTCGCCCGCTACCCAACGCCGGTCGTCCTATGCGCCGGTAAGACCAACTCTCAAGGCTGTATTCCGACTATGGAAGTCGAGGGGTTCCCATCCTCCTCCGGCAAACTCGGCTTTGTTGTGCGCGGCACAAATGCGATCAACCAGACACTTGGCGTCTTGCTCATGAGCGTCAGCGGTTCGGCGTCCACGCCCTTTGGTGGCGCAACACTTTGCATCGCGCCGCCGTACTTCAGGACGATCCCACGGTCTTCTTCCGGCAATTTGTTCGGCAACGACTGCAGCGGCATCTGGCAGATAGACCTGGAGCAGGAGATCCGACGACGAGAACTATTGAGCATGCCCCCTGCTTTCCCTCCAGGCCAAGTTGTTTCAATGCAGTGGTACGGTCGC
>JAYUOR010000645.1:0-2814 GCA_043760765.1 Planctomycetota bacterium
AGAGTTGGAGTTCAGGGATCCAGGGCGAAGGGCTGATTCTGGACCGCGGCTGGAGATTTCGAGCCTCCGGCCCGGATCGCGCGTGAAAGCTGCGCTCCACAAGCTAGATATGTCGCCCGTGAGTACTCCCCGACTGGAATGCCGCAAGCTCACCAAGCGCCTTGCATCAGGATCGCGCGAGATCGCCCTGCTGAGCGATGTCGACCTCTGCGTGGCGCCCGGCGAGTTCGTGGCCATTGTCGGTCCCTCCGGCTCGGGCAAGTCGACGCTGCTCGGACTGCTGGCCGGCCTCGACCGTCCGACTTCGGGCGAAGTCCTCGTCGATGGTCGCGCGATCCAGGATCTGGGCGAAGACGATCTGGCGCGCCTGCGCCGCGACGGGATCGGCTTCGTGTTCCAATCGTTCCAGCTCTTGTCCAACTTCACGGCGCGCGAAAATGTGATGCTCCCGCTCGAGCTGTGCAATCACGCCGATGCACGCGGCGAGGCCGATCGGCTGCTCGGCGAAGTCGGTCTGGCCGAGCGCGTGCACCACTATCCCAGTCAGCTCTCGGGCGGCGAGCAACAGCGCGTCGCTCTGGCGCGCGCCTTTGCGGCGCGCCCGTCGATCCTTTTCGCGGACGAACCCACCGGCAACCTCGACAGCGAGACGGGCAAGGCCGTGCTCGAACGCCTGATCGGCCTGCGCGCGCGCGACGGTACGACCCTGGTGCTCGTAACCCACGATCCCGCGGTTGCGATGCTCGCGGATCGCACGATTCGACTGCTCGCAGGACGCATCGAGGCCTGACCATGCGGCTCCCGCAGGCCCTGCGCATGCTCTGGCGCGAGACGCGCTCATCGCCGGGGCGTGTTGTGTTCTTCGCGGCCTGCCTTGCGCTAGGCGTAGCCGCGGTCGTAACCGTGGCCGGACTCTCTACCGCGCTCGAAGCGACCATGCGTTCGCGCGCGCGGGAAATCCTGGCCGCGGATGTTTCCGTGTCCGCGCGACGCGCGCTGCCTGCGGACATCGAGGCGAAGTTCTCGGGGCTGGGCCTGCAAGTCACGCGCCTGCGCGAAATGGCGACGCTGGTCGCGGCGCCAAGCGGTCGCAGTCAGCTCGTGGAACTGAAGGTCGTCGACGGCGAGTATCCGTTCTACGGCGAGCTGACGCTCGAGCCCACAGGCTCGCTGAGCGCGCGGCTTGGGTCAGAAAGTTGCGCGGTCGCGCCCGAGTTGTTGGCGCGCCTTGGCATGCAACGGGGCGCTGCGCTGAAGATCGGCGCCGCGGAATTCACGGTCGATACCGTGGTGGTCGCCGAACCCGACCGCATGAATTTTTCGCTGACGCTCGGTCCGCGCGTATTCCTCTCTGGAGCGGGATTCGAGCGCGCGGAACTGGAAAAACAAGGCTCGTCGATCCGCTACATCGCGCTTGGGAAAGCCGCGGACGGCGGCAGGAGCGCGCGCGTACTCGCGGAGGATCTGCGCAAGAGCGAAGCGGACGCGGCTTACCTCAACATCCAGACCTACGAAGACGCGCAGCCCGTGCTGCGCGATGGCATCAAACACACGCGGCGTTTCCTCGGCCTCACCGCGCTGGCTTCGCTGCTCGTCGGCGGCATCGGCATCGCCCAGACCGTGCGCGCCTGGATCGCCGGCCGCATGGACGCGATCGCGGTGCAGAAATGCCTGGGCATGACCTCGCGCGAGATCCTCGGACTGTATGCGGCGCAGGCTGCGCTGCTGGCGCTCGTGGGCAGCGCGCTCGGAGCCGCGCTCGGTATCGGCGCCGAAGCACTGGTGGTCACGCTGTTCCAGGACTTCGCGCCAGGACAGCACTTCGAACTCGTGCAGCCCGCGGCGCTGTTGCGCGGCGTGGCACTTGGACTCTTCGTGGCGATGCTGTTCAGCCTGCGGCCGCTGTTCACCACGCTCGCCGTGCCACCCGCGCGCGTGCTGCGGCGCAGCGCTGAGCCGTTGGAAACGAAACGCTGGACGAACTGGACGCTCACGGCACTCGTGCTCAGCGGCGCGCTCGTCGCGGCCTGGGCGCAAACCGAGTCCTTGACGTTCGCAGCGCTGTTCACCGCGAGCCTGCTCGCCATCGCAGGACTGCTGCTCGCCGCGGCCTACGGGCTCGTGCGCTTGTGCGCGCGGCCGGGACGCGAGCGCCTGCCCCTGTGGTTGCGGCACGGCATCGCTGCGCTGGCGCGGCCCGGCGCCGGAACCCTGAGCGCGATTCTCTCGCTCGGCATGGGTGTCCTGGTGGTGCTGTGCATCCAACTGATCCACGAAACGCTCGCGCACGAACTCGGCGGCGAGTTGCCGCGCGGCGCACCTACTGTTTTCCTGGTCGACGTGCAGCCCGGCCAATGGCAAGGCGTGCAAGACCTCCTGGAAAGAGAAGGTGCCACGAACGTGGACAGTTCGCCGGTGGTCGTCGCGCGGCTTGCGCGCATCGACGGCCGCGGCATCGAAGAGATCGCGCGTGAACGCAGCGCCGATCCGAGCGCGAAGTGGACATTGACGCGCGAACAACGTCTGACCTACGGCGCGAGTCTGCCCAAGGACAATCGGCTGATCGCCGGAACGCTGTGGAGCGATCCGGCGCGCGCCGAGATCAGCCTGGAGCAGGGCTTCGCGGAAAACCTCGGGGCCAAGCTGGGCTCGATCTTGACCTTCAACGTGCAAGGCGTGGAGCAGGAGCTCGTGGTCAGCAGCCTGCGCGAGGTCGAGTGGCGCACGTTCGGCCTCAATTTCTTCCTGCTGGTCGAACCCGGCGTGCTCGAGAAAGCGCCGCAGTTCCGAGTCGCCGCCGCGCGCATCGCCAAG
>JAYUOR010000646.1:0-2811 GCA_043760765.1 Planctomycetota bacterium
TTCAGCACGGTCGGCGCGATGTGCAACAGGCTGATGTGCAGAGGCGGCGCAGCGAGCTTGCGATTGGAGAAGAACACGCCGCGCACGAGCGTCGGATCGACCGTGACGTGATCGCCCGACCAGTTCTTGTTGTTGGCCACGATCGTCGGCAAGGGCACGAGCTGATTCGAGCCATCGAGCTCGCCGGACATTCCGCCGAGCGTGGTCAGCCACGAAACGCGGTAGCCTGCGCTGAAACACAAGAGCATGTCCGCTTCGCGGTCGAGATTCGGCCCGCTGTGGATGTCCGCCATGACGTAGGCTCCCGCGCCGATCTTCTGGCCGGTTTTGGGATCGACGCTGCCCAGGAAATCCTTGGCGATCGAATCGAGCACGGCACGCGCCTCTCCAGGCGGAACAATGCCTTGGCCCTCGCGACCCTGCTGGTTCACGTAGACCATGCCAAGTCCCATGGCGTAGGCCTTCGTCTTCGACCAATCGACGTAGCCGCCCAACATCGAAGCATCCAGGTCCGTTTCGGGCCCGCCCGGCTTCATCACAAGGTAGCCATGTTCGATCAGCCAGTTGTTGACGTGTACTTGATGGCGAAAACTCTGGAAGCCGTGATCGGAACAGATGATCAAGGTGTCGTCGGGGCGCAGGTACTTTTTCATTACCTCCCCCACTAGCTTGTCCATGCGCCGATAACTGGCCGGGATCGCGTCGCTGAGCGCAATCTCCTCGCCGCAGAACGTCATTTTTTCCGCGGACTTTTCCGCCGAGTACATCGGATGCAGCGGGTCGTAGTACCGATACATCATGTGTTGCACGCGGTCGGGCGTGGATTCGCAGCTCATCAGGACGCGCCAGTTGTCCTTCGCTAGCGAATCGAAGGTCATCTTCTCGCGCCACGAGAGCGTGAACTCGATGTCCTGCATGAAACTGATCGAGTCGATCACGTTGTCCTTGAGCGGCAGGTTCATGCAGGCCCAACCGACGGTCTCGTAGGGACCGCAGGCGTGGGCCAGTTCGGCGGCGAACTCAGGCGGCTGCGAGATCGGTTGCCAGAACGGAGGTTTGGCCGGATCGTACTGCAGCGCGTCGACGTAGAGTTCGAGCTCAGACTCGCCCAGCTTCAGCAGCTTCGCGCGCACGATCGCTTTCACCTTGAGTAGCGGATTCAGCTCGAAACTCAGGTGATACCAATCCGACCAGGCACCGGCGGAGAGTTCCTGCGACTCCGTACCGAGCGTGACCTCGGCCTTGTCTGATTTGCGCACGATCTTGACCGGCACGGTCACTCGCTTCCCCGATACTGTGCCGAGTTGTTCCTTGAGTTCCTTTTTCCGAGCATTGAGAGCGACCGAAGCTTGGTAGCGCAGATTCGTGTCGTCGAGTTTGCGATCCACTTCGCGAAGCTCGGCGTTGATGCGATCGACGTCCCAGAAATTGACCGGCCCGGGCAGCAGCGAATCGGAAACGCCTGCGCGTTCGTCGATGCGGAAGACCACTCCGCCCGAATCGGTGTCCTGGCCCTCCGGAGCGCGCCTCAGGCGATCTTCGTTGGTCGTATAGATGAAGAACGAATTCACCATGCCGCGCGCATCGGGCACGCCGAGCCCCGCGAGCACGCTCGCGCCCGCCACGCCCTTGCGATCGAAGCTCTGCGCCGCGTCGAGCACCACGGAGGTCACGCCGGCGTCGCCCGCGGTCTCCCAGAAAGGCACCGTCTGCATCGGGTTCTTCCAGACCGGGATCCGCGAGGGCAGGTAGTCACGCAAGGCTCGGCCGCCGACGAAGCTGCCTGCGCCCATGATCAGCGCGAGGACGATCGCCAACGCGGGGCGCATGCGCAGCAGTAGGAAGACACCGAGGAAGAGGACTAGCGTCCCAACACCGAGCGCCGCGCCGAGCGCAGTGCGGCTCCATGCGGGAACCGGCGTGTGCTCGAAAGTCTCAACCGCGGTGTCCTCCGGTCCGGCGAGGTGGCCGAACTCCGGAGTCGGCATGCGGTCGGCGCTACGGTCCTTGGATCGTGTGAACTGCCTGCGAATGAAACCGGGCACGCCGGTCTTGGCCGGATTCTGGCCGCAGTTGAGCGCCGCCCAGCTGACCGGAGACTCAGCAGGATTGGTGGTCTCCAGCGGAGCGAAGCTGCCCTTTTCACGCAGCGCGGCGAGGTTGGGCAGCTGGCCCTTGTCCATCAGATCGACCGCGGTGCGCGCGTCGGCGCCGTCGAATCCGAGCACGATCACGCGCCCGGCACCAGCCTTCCCAGCGGCCTGAGTCATGCTCGTGGCCGAGGCGGGAAGCGCGGCGCACGCCAGGCTGACAATGGCCCACATGGCTGCGCGGGCAAAGGGACTGCGAAGGGTTGCGATCATGGGTCGTCTGTTCTGCGGAAGTCGGGTCAGGTAAGATCCGGGCGCTGATTGGCCTTCGGCCCGCTGCAGTCAGGAAGAGCGTCGAAGCTCACCGAACCGAGGAAATCCGACGCGTCGGCCGGCCCCCGGTTCGAGAACCTGAAATGCGGCAGCCGAGCGCCTCGCACAAGTCCTAAACAATTGTCGGTGCCAGAGTTGGATACCTGTTCGAAGTCTAGAGCAGCGCTCGGGGGCAAGTCCATCGGCTGCCGCGACCGGCGACTGAAGCCCACTGCACGCAGCGGCAAGGCCGGACTGGTCCTGTTGTTGATCCTGGTCCTCGCGGCAGTCGCAGCGCTGACTTGGATGCGCACGCCCGCCGGGGACCCCGCACGATTCGATCCCCGGCCACCGACTCCCGATCCCGCGCAGCCGAAGGCCGCCGGCGCGGGCGAACCGGCGGCTTCGA
>JAYUOR010000647.1:0-2807 GCA_043760765.1 Planctomycetota bacterium
ACGCGCACCTGCCAGCAGCAGAGCATTCCGGCTTCAAGGGGCTTGCCCGCGTACTCGACCTGCGTCGATTGGTCCGACGCCACGCGGCCGGAGTCCCACAGATCGAAACGGCCTGCGCGCAGGCTTTCCGCGCTGCGCGCCACGCCAATCTGATAGCCCGTTTGAATCTCGCCGCGTCGATCGGATTCAATCCACCAAGACAGACGCGGCCGAGGCGTGTCGATGCCGAGCGGATCGACGCGGTACTCGCACGAAAGCTGGGTCGCATGGCATTCGGTGCGACTCGGCGCAGAATTTCCGCAGAGCAGTGCCGCGACAAGCCACAGCAGGGGATGGCGCAGGGTGTTCATGGTCGCCGCAGAGTACGCGTCGCGCTCCGGTCGAACTGCGGGCTTTCGTGTCCGGGCGCTTCTGTGCGCGCGATCAGTCGCGCCAGGAGCGGGTCACGACGTCGTGGTTGAACTCGACGTAGCACGTGCTGGTCGATTCTTTTTCGGTCGTGCTGCCGAAGATGAACAGCAGGCTGCCCGACGATGTGCGCCGTTCGCTGTAGTTCCACTTCCAGATCTCGTTATTGTTGCCGACGTCGAGCTTGACCGTGGGTTCGCCCAGCAAAGCCAAGACGTAGCCCTTCGATTTGCCGGGCTGAATCTGCGCGATCGTATCCGCGCCGACTTTCGTGCCGGTGACTTCGGTCTTCGAGTGGCCTCCGATGAGGCAGCCGGACAACGCGATGGTCGGGAAGAGGGAGGCGAGCAACAGGGCTTTGCGAGCGATTGACATGGCGGGGTTCCTTTTCACGCACAGGACTCGGTCGGGCAGCAATGTAGCGCAGCCCGGCGTTTGCGGTAACGGGAGGGCGACGAAGATTCGGGCGCCGTCTGCCGGAGGTCCCGCCGACGAAAACACTCGCCTTACGGCTGCGTCGAAAACGTCCAGCGTGTCACTTCGCGGTGTCGCTCGCCGGGGCGCAAAACGATCGTCGGGAAGTGTGCGTGGTGCGGCGCGTCAGGCCAATGTTGGGTCTCCAGGCACACGCCGCCGTGGCGCCGGTAGATCTGTCCGTGCTTTCCAGGCAGATCCTGCAGCCGGTTCGCGGTGTAGACCTGCAGCCCCGGTTGCGTCGTGGCGACTTCGAGCACGCGACCGGATTTCGCTTCCGATAGACGGCAGACCGCGCGCGCCGTTTCCCTGCGACCGCCGTCGAGGGCGTAACACAGGTCAAGTCCACCCATGGCCGAGTGCGCGAGTGCGTCGAGGCAATCGCCAAGATGCCGCGGTGTGCGCAAGTCGAGCGGTGTGTCTTGGACCGCGCGAAGTTCTCCGGTCGGAATCAATTCATCGTCGACTGCGACGGACCGCGCCGCGCGAACTTCGAGTTCGTGCCCCGCGACGCTGCCCTTCCCCGCAAGGTTGAAATAACTGTGCTGCGTCAAATTCAGGACGGTCGTGGCGTCGCAACTGGCTTCGGTCTCGAGGCTTAGCACTCCGTCAGACTCCAGGCGATAGGTCGCGCGCAACGCGAGTGCGCCGGGATAGCCCTCTTCGCCCGCTGGACTGCTGCGTGCGAAGCTCAGGCTGGCGGCATCGGGATCGAAGTGCGCCGCCCATGCGCAGCGGTCGAAGCCGCGCAGGCCGCCATGCAGGTGATGTCGACCTTCGTTGGCCGCGAGCCGTACTTCGCGACCGTCGAGATTGAAGCGCGCGCCGGCGATGCGATTCGCGCAGCGTCCAACAAGCCCGCCGAAGTACGGATTGCTCGGCGATTCGTACTTCGCGAGCGTGTCGAAGCCCAGAACCACGTCAGCGCATACTCCGTGCCGATCGGGGACTTCGAGGCTGATCAGCGTCGCGCCGAAGTTCGTGAACGTCGCACGCAGGCCGTGTCGGTCGAGGACAAAACGCTCGACTTGTGCGCCGTCCTGCATACGGCCGAAGCTATCGCGCGAACTCTTGCCCACTAAGGCTTTTGCGATTCTTCGCGGCCTACTTTCGTGAGCACATCGAGCTGGTCGTTGTGCGAATGGGTGAAGCCCAGGCGCCGTTCCTCGGCGATGGTCGGCTTGGCGCGGAAGGCGACGATGTAGGCCCGCCGCCAGCCCGCTGTGCTGTTCCCTCCCGAGCCGTGCAGCACGCGTTCGTTGTGCACGGTGATGTCGCCGCGCTTGATCGGCATTGGGCGGATCTCGTCGTCAGCCGTGACATCGGTGTAGAGCGTGTGCGATTCGCCGCGATCGTTCTTCAGCGGCCGGTGCGGGCGCAGCTCCTCGAGGTGCGTGCGGGGCACGAAACGCATGCAGCCGTTTTCCAAGGTCGAGTCGTCGACCGCGAGCCAGCAGGTTGCCGTGCGCGAGTCAGGCAACACCGGCCAATAGGCCTGGTCCTGATGCCACTCGAAGATCGCGTCGCTCTTGAACGGCCGCTTGGCGAGCAACTGGTCGTAGTCGATCTCCATGTTCGGCCCGTGCAGTTGCGCGGCGATGCTCGCGGCGCGCTGCTCATAGATGTTGCCGACCCAGGCCGGGTGATAGCGCCGCGGCAGCATCACGTTGACGATCGAGTACTGCTCGAACGTGCGGCGGTAGTCGCCGGACATGTCGCACAGGTCCTTGCCCGGGACGTGGATCTCGCGGCGCAGGAAGCGGTCGTAGTCGAGTTCGATCTCGGCCACTTCCGCGGGCGAGAGCACACCCTCGAGATGCACGAACCCGTCGCGGAAGAAGCGCTCGCGCTCTTCGGCGCTCACTCTGTAATTCGGTCCATCGCGACGATCGTTATTCATGGGGCAGTCCTCTGCGCTGGTCCAT
>JAYUOR010000648.1:0-7187 GCA_043760765.1 Planctomycetota bacterium
ATGTTCGCGCTCGGAGCATCCTGCCGGCCGACGCGCCAAAGAATCCAACCGACGATCGGCAGAAAGAGCACGATGAATCCTGTGCCTACGGCCATGAAACCGAGGAACGAGATCTCGATTCCGTTCTGCCCCATGAAGCCCGAGAACTGCGCGTTCGGGGCCGTGCCGATCTTCGTTCCGATGCCGCCGACATTGGCGCCGTAGGCCACCGAAAGCATGATCGCCGCGCCGTAGTGCACGAGCCGTTTGCCGCCCATGCGCAACTCGAGTTCGTGAATCACCGCGAGGCCAATCGGCACCATCATCGTCGCGGTCGCGGTGTTCGAGATCCACATCGAGATGAACGCGGTCGCGAGCAACATTCCAAAAAGCAGCCGGCGCGGCCCGGTTCCGGTGAAGCCCATGATGCAGAGCGCGATGCGTCGATGCAGATTCCACTGCTGCATGGCGGCTGCGATGCACATGCCACCGAGGAAAAGGAAGATGTAGGCGTCGATGTAGGGCGACGTCGAAGCGCGCAGGTTGTCGCTGAATCCGCCGTTGAACGGCTGCAGCAGCGGAAACGCCACGAGCGGCAAACACGCCGTCACATAGATCGGCAGCGCTTCCGTCAGCCACCAAATCGCCATCAATGAAGTGAGCGCGAGTGCCGCCGCCGGCCGCGCGCCGAACGTTCCGTGATGTTGCAGCGGCGAGTCGAGGAAAAGAATCGTCACGAACGCGATCAGCCCCGCGACCAAACCGCCGAGTTTCCAAACGCTGAACCTCAAGCGCGCAGTCTGCGCGACGCGCGTGCGCGGGGCAATCGACTGGAGACCGGTCTTGGAGTCGAACCAAGCGATTCGCCTTTTCAGCGAACTCCTCAGATTTGCAGTCTGGGGGGGACGCCCGTCCCCGTTGCCGGCCACGGGGTCCGAGACTAGCGCGACTAGGGGAAAACGGTACCAAGCACCAGACTTGCCGATTCGCGTTAGTCTGGGGTGATGAAGTTCAGATTCAATTGCACGTTGCTCGCCCTCGCGGCCCTGGCACTCCCCTCCTTGTCGCAGGAGACACTCGAGGCGCCCCCGCCGTCGATCGATTTGGCCTTCGCGCACGACAGCGGACCGGTTACGAACACGAGCGGCCTGCCGCAGGTCGTGATCTCGTTTCCGGTCATCGTGCAGAACGCGCCGTGGATGCGGCTCTTCTTTTCGACGATCCAACTTGCCGGCGATCCCGATGCGGGCAGCGGATCGATCTTGCGCATGACGTCGCTCTACGACGCCGAAGTACAGGAACTCGACGCGCGCGGCGTGCGCATGTGGTCGAACACGTCGGCGTATTTCAACGGCGAGGCCGTGCTCGTCGAAGTGCTCGCGCAACCGGGCACGGGCATGAACCGGATCGTGATGGCGCATGTCACCGCCGGCAAGCCGATCGTCGGAACCGACGCGGCCTGCGGCATCGACACGCGCAGCGCTTCCTTCGACGGCCGCGGCGCGCGACTCCTCCCGCCGGGCTGCACGGCCTGGATGATCGCCGACTGCAGGACGTGCTTCCTGTCCGCCGGCCACTGCGTCGCCGCGAACATGGTGGCGCAATTCAACGTGCCGCTGTCCGGCGCTGGCGGAACGCTGGTCAATCCGCCGATCGAAGACCAATTCCCGATCGACGCGTCGTCGGTGCAATCACAGAACTCCGGCGTCGGATTCGATTGGTCCTACTTCGGAGGAATGACGAACAACCTGGGTGAGACTCCGCTAGAGCATCAGCTCGCGCGCTGGGGCACATCGGCGGCGCCGCCGTTCAACAACCAAGACATCATTCGCGTCACGGGCTACGGCATCGACATCGGCACGGCCAATCAAACGCAGCAGACCGTGACCGGTTCGTGGACGTCGTTGGGGGCGAACCACTTGACCTACTCGACCTACGTCGAAGGCGGAAACTCAGGCTCGCCGATGATCCACGACGGCACGGGCTTCGCGATTGGCATCGTCACCCACACGTCGTGCGTCTCGGCGACGGTGCAGCAGAACTACGCCACGCGGCTCACGCAGTCGTTCCTGCAAGCCGCGCTGGCCAATCCGCTGGGCGTTTGCGGCGGAGCGAATTGCAACTCGGTCGGCAAACCGTATTGCCCGAGCGGTCCGTTGATGTCGGTGATTGCGGGCACTGGATCGGCGAGCGTGTCGGCGAACGATCTCGTACTGCACGCCAACAATGTGCCGGCAAACCACCTCGGTCTTTTCATGTACTCGCGCGGCAAGCAGTCTGTTGCGTTCGGAACCGGCAGTCTGTGTGTCGGCGGCGGAGGCTTCGGGATTCGCCGCCTGCCGGCAATGAACTCTGGCGCGGGCACGACGCTGACGTTTCCGCTCAACCAAGGCGCGCTGCCCGCCGGCGACGTGATCAGCGCGGGCGAAGTGATCTACTTCCAGGCATGGTTCCGTGTCTCTCCCGTCGCCACGGAAACCTCCAACGGTCTCGAGCTGACTTTCGGAGCTTGAGCGCTGCCGGCCGATGGAGCCGGACGGTGACTCCGGCGTTTCTGCTGGTCGCGTGCGCGCCCGTGCGCACTCCTGTCCCAGGTGCTTTGAAGGCCGGAGAAATCGCGCAGTTCTCGGCTAGCGCCTGGCCGGAGGCGGACCTGCTCTTCCACCGCGATCCGCACTGGCTTGGAGCTGACGCCGCGTTCTCTGTGGATCTCGGCCACGGCCGCGTCTTGTGGCTTTTCGGCGACACGTTCATCGCGAAGAGCGAACTGCACACGCGACGCGAATCGCAGATGGTGCGCAACACGATCGCCGTGCAGAGCGGGCTCGATCCGAGCCGCGCACAAATCGATTTCTTCTGGAAGGACGGGCCAGCCTCGTGGTTCGCAGATCAGCCGGAAGAGTGGTTCTGGCCGCTGCACGGCGTTCGCATCCCTGGCGGACCGCTGATCCTGTTCTTGTCGCGAGTGCGCGAAACACCGGGTGAAGGCCTTGGGTTCACAGCCGCCGGCTGGACGGCGCTGATCGTCGACAATCCCGAGGACTCGCCGAATCAATGGACGCCGCGCGAGCTCGCGGCTCCGCTCTTTCCAGCGGGCATCCTGCCTGCTCAGGGCCTGTTCATCGAAGGCGAGTTCGTCTACGGACTGGCCGTACGCGAGCCCGGTGATCACGCCGGGTATGCGCTGCGCATTCCTGTCGAATCGTTGCGCCATGGCGATCTTGGAGCCTTCGAGTTGTGGGATGGACAGTGGTCGAGCGCGGGCAAAAATTCGACACCGACCGCTGTGATTGCGGACGCGGCACCGGAACTGTCGCTGCACTTCGACCGTGGACTCGGACGCTATGTCCATCTGCGTTCGCTCGGATTTGGAGCCACGACGCTCGCGATCGCGACGGCCGATCGGATCAGCGGCCCGTGGTCAAAACCCGCGAGCGTCTATCGTCCGCCCGAGTCGAGCGCCCAGAATGCGTTCGTCTACGCGGGCAAGGCACATCCCGAACTGCTCGGTGCGGACATCGTCGCGACCTACGCCTGCAACAGCTTCGATTTCGCGACACTGGTCGAAGACACGAACTTGTACTTCCCGCGCTTCGTGCGACTGAATAGAACTGTTGTCCATGGACAGTAGGCCCGCACTCGGTGTCGATCTCGCGTCGGAACGTCTAGGTCGCAGCAGCACGTTGGTGATCTCGCTCTTCGATCACCTGCCCGTGGCGCTGCAGCGTTGGAAGCCGTCAGCGGAGCGCTGGTCGTTGCTCGAAATCGTGAATCATCTCGCGGACGAAGAAGTCTTGGACTTCCGCACGCGCATCGAACGCACGCTGCGCGATCCTTCCGAGGCCTGGCCTTCGATTTCTCCGCAGGATTGGGTCGCGGAGAAAAAATACAACGAGCGCGATCCGATCGAGTCGCTCGATCGGTTCCTCAAGGAACGCAAGCAGTCCTTCGATTGGCTGCGCACGCAGCGCTTTGCGCCTTGGACCAACGTGCACGTGCATCCAACGCTCGGTCCCATGTCGGCGAAGATGCTGCTCGCCAACTGGATCGCCCATGATTTCTTGCACGCGCGCCAAATGCTGCGCCGCCACCACGAACTTCTCGCGAAACTCGCCGCGCCGGAGAGCCTCGACTACGCCGGCCCGTGGTGAGCGTTGGGCTCGTACGCCGGCCACGATTGCAGGCGCGCGTCTTCAACGGCGCCGCCGGCGCTAAAATGGTAAAGACTTCGAAATCTCCCAGATTCCAGGCCAAAGACCTGCTCGGCGGGCGAGTCGAAGAAACACCCGATGCCCGTGCCGCGGATCCCGAGCGCTTCGGCCTCCAGATAGAGGATCTGGCCGATCAGGCCGCACTCCCAGAACAAGCGCGGATAGAACCAGGCCCCGTGGCGCTCCAGCGAAGGCTCGAAATCGCAGAGCATCGCCGCCGCGAACACGCCGTCGGCCGCGATCTCCTGATGGCAGCTGACGGCGCGAGCGGTTGAGCGCATGTCAGCGCTGAGCAGCCGATGGAGCGAGAGTCCCGCGGGCACGTCCTCGATTTCCTGCCACAGAAAAGTCGAGCGCATCGCCGCGCGCCAAAACGGTAGTTGGCGCGGATCGCGAGCGAGAAAATAGAGCCCGCTCTCCAGCTCGCGCACACGGTGCACGAAGAAACCAAGGCCCACGCGCGGTGCCCAGGGCAGCACGTCGCTTGGGAAGCGACAGGTTTGCGCACAGAGCCTCAGGAAGGCAGCGCGATCGAGCGCGGTCTTGCCATCGAAAGCGATGGCGCTGCGGCGCGTGTGCAGGATCTGGCGAAGATCGAGGTCGCTATCGTCAAGACCTGGGGGCGCGGGCAGAGGATCGGGTTGCACTTCGTTAGCCCAGGTCGAATTCGTGCGCGGCTTTTGACTCGAGCGGGACACGAAATCGATCGCGTCCCATTCGAGATGATCGCTGGAGAGCTGATTTGGTGTTCCGCACAGGACGAAGCGAGCGAATGCATCGGGAACCTGCAATTCGCCGAGCGCTCCTGCTTCGCGCCCTGTGCTCACGACGAGCAGCACGTCCGGAGTTTCGGCCTCCGCGCCGTGAGCATTCTCGAGCCGCAACAATTGAATCAACTCCTCGTGGCCGAATTCGTCCGCGAGCCTCAGGCTCCAACCGAGCGCTTTCGCCGCGATCGCCAATGCGGCGATCACATGTCCAAGGTCATGTTGGCAGTAGCGCCAAGCCCGCTCGCCGTACTTCCACGCTTCGCGCCAATGAATGGAGGTCAAGCCGATGAAGAATGTTTCCGCGCCACAGGACGCCGAAAATTCGCGCCAGACTTCGAGCGGAATCTCCGCGCGCACTTCAAGCGCGTGTTCGCGAGGCGCGTAGTGCGCCAGGATCGGCGCGGTGCACAGGCCCTCGATCGCAGGCGCCAGCACGTGCGCTTCGGTCGGATGCAAGTTGCCGCTCGACGGATTGACGCGCAGCGCCCAGCGCGAATCGCCGTATTGCTTCCAAGCGGAGAGCGCGAGGGAGTCGAGCAACAGCCGCGAGAGACTCGTGCGGTCGAGCGAGGCGGCGCCAAGCTGCTTCGAACCGAAGACTTCCGCATAACGCGGGCCCTTGCCGCTCGAGCTTCGATCGAGCGGGACGAGCGGCGCGCCGGCATAGCGGCGAAACGGGTCGGGCTGCGTAGCCCAGTCGAGATCGAAGGGGCCCCGGGCGTATCGTTGGAAGTCGTGACGAGTCGCGGAATGGTAGGCGCGGACCTCTTCGATGCGTCGCGCAGGCGAGTCGGGCGGCAAAGCCGCGGGCACGGGGTCGCTTGGGCGTCGGCGGAAGAAGTCGAAGGGGTTGGGCATACCGGGAGGGAGAGAGTACTTGCGCCGCGTAGAATGGCGCAGATGGAAACACTCCTGATGCGCCAGAAGATCTTTGCCTTCGGCGACGACTACACCGTCGTGGACGGGGCCGGCCACGATCGCTTCCTGGTCGACGGGAAAGTCTTCACGCTGCGGGACACGCTCGACATCCAGGATCCGCAGGGAACAGTCCTCGTGCGCATCACGCGGCGCATCCTGGCCTGGGGGCCGACCTATGAAATCTCTCGCGGCGGGAAAGTGACCGCGGTCGTCAAGAAGGAACTGTTCACGTTCTTTCACTGCCGCTTCACGGTCGACGTGCCCGGCCCCGACGACCTGGAAGCCAAGGGCGACTTCTTCGACTACGAATACGAATTCGAACGCGATGGCCGCACGGTCGCGACGGTTTCGAAGCGTTTCTTCGCCTTCCGCGACACGTACGGAATCGAGATCGCGGACGGCGAGGATCCGGTTCTCTTGCTGGCGTCAGCCGTGGTCATCGACCAGTGCTGCCACGAGAAGCGTTGAGCGCGCGCTCACTTGCCTTCCGGCGCTATTTCGATATCGAGATCGAGGTACGATCCGTCGGGATCGATTTCCTTGCCAAGTTTCATCAGGCGCTCGCCTTCCTTCTTGTCGCCTTCCTTGGCGCTCTTGTCGAGCGCGGCCATGTCGCGCAAGTTGCGCCCCAGCGCGAAGTAGTAGTCGCCAGTCAAGGGATCGAGTTCGATCGCCTTGCGCCACATCCCCTGCGCTTCCTTGTCCTTGCCCGTGCCGTCGAGCAATCGCGCGTAGCGATGAAACGTCGTCGGATTCTTGGAGCCCGCATCGATGGCCTCCTTGAACAGGCGCGTGGCCTTGATCGAGCGCCCGCTGTTCGCGGCTGAGGTCGCCGCCGCTTCCTTGCCGCGCGCCGTCACCAGGACGAGCTTTTCCTGGATGTAGGCGTGCCATTCCTTCTCCATCGCCTTCAGCGCGACATCGTCCTTGATGTCGAGGTACTTCATGAATGCGGCGCAGACGTCCTTCTGCTCGACATCCTTGAGGTTCTGACCGTTGAGCTGACGCTTGATGTCCTTGGCGGTCGGCAGCGCGACGATGAACTTTTGGAACTTCGCCGAGTAGCGTTTGTCGTTCATCAAGAAATGCACGAGCGCCCAGCCCCAGGTGTAGTGCTCGTACATCCCGTCAGTGGAAATCAACTTCTTGAGATCCATCAGCGTGCCGCTGGCGATGTCGTCCTGGACCTCGACCAGACGGCCCTCGAGGATCAGGCCGGTCGTCAGCTTCTTCGTCTCGGGGTCCCAGTGGCTGGCGCCGTAGTATTCGGCCAGCGATTCGCCGGGGAAGTGCGGCATGGAGAAATCCA
>JAYUOR010000649.1:0-7149 GCA_043760765.1 Planctomycetota bacterium
GTCGTCGTGCGAAAAATCCTCGACCACCTCGGACTGCCGAGCGAGCCTCCAATCCTCGCGCGCTCACGCGTCGGCGAAGAACTGGCCTTTGACGCGTGACGTGAACACCAGCGGACATCCGCGCGCGCACGCTCCGCGTGCGCGCGAGGCGACGCATTGTCACGCGAGCCAAAGCCTGCCGCTCGAGCGCTGTCGGAGAGCGCTTCGCGGCTCACCGAGAACGCCTCGATCCACAGAAACAGGCGAAAACGGCGGTAGCAAAGCCCCCATCCACCGCCGGGATGCTACCGGGACGGCATGATTGGGGGCTTGGAAGTCCTATCCGTATCGACGCCAAGTGTGCCGGTTGCTCGCATCAGCTCGATCCTGGCCTGCTCGCACTCGAACCAGCCATCCAGCGCCCGACGGCGCGCGTCGAGCACCCGTACCTCGATGGTCACGACCCGTTGAGCATCGCACTCACCTGATTGGAGCGCCGACTCCAATACTTCTTCAGCGCTTTCCAAATGCAGTCTTAGGCGAGTCCCGTGCAGAGCCTGTCGGTGCTGCGCGTCGCGCAGATGGAACACGGCGATGTGCAATTCGGAACGCACCTGAGTGAGTCGGGCCGTGTACGCCGCGAGCGCAGCGCGCGAACGCGCCTCGGCCAGCGCGAGCCTGACGCGTCCTGAATCGAATATCGGAAGCTCGAAGGCCGCCTGCAAGTTCAGCGTCTTGTCATACTGATCGAGGCCCGCGTTCGGCTCCAAGAACAGCGGCCAGAAGCCATCTGCGATGTGCGCCAGGCGGACGCTCTGCTCCGCGGCTTCATACTCATACTTCAGTGCACGCAGATCAGCTCGTTGCGCCAGCGCCGCGTCCTCGAGTTCGCTCTCGACGAAGTTGGCATTGAACTCGCCTCCGAGCAAGCCGTGAACCTGAATGTCCGTACCAGGCTGAGCGCCGATCAACTCCGCAAGTCGAGCTCGCGCCAATTCGAGCTGACCTCCGACTGAATCGCATTCGGACTCAACCTCCTGACGCTCCAATTCGGCCACGAATTCGTCCAGTCGCGTGGCAGCAGCCGCAGCTACCCGTCGGCTCACCAGTTCGGCAATCCTTGCGTGAACCTGGCGCGAGGACTGGACCAAGTGCTGCAACTCTTGGAGCTGCGCCACCCGCGCGTGAGCGATCCGTGCCTCAGCCGCGACGCGAACTTCCAGATCCTCGAGCTGGGCCCGGGCCCGCAATGCCTGTGCGCGGGCGCGAGCCACGCGTGCGTCTTGTTCTCCGGGTATCGGCACGGCCGTGCGCAAGCCCAGGGCAAGCGCTATCGGATTTCCCAACGTGGAAGTGATGCTCTTCAGACCAACTCGCAACTCTGGATTTTTCAAAACGCCTTCGGCAAGGACAATCTGTTCCGC
The DNA here is from genome assembly GCA_043760765.1 of Planctomycetota bacterium. Taxonomy (GTDB): domain Bacteria; phylum Planctomycetota; class UBA1135; order UBA1135; genus JADJQU01. Next base: position 1,404 of record JAYUOR010000649.1, read on the forward strand.
AGTCTCGAGGTCACGTCGAAGTGTAAGGAGCTCGGGGTTGCTCCGTAGCGCCAGCGCAGCGGCCTGGTCTGGATCAAGTCCTCCGCTAGGAACCTCGACCACCGCGGCCCGCAGGCTGTTCAGCACCGCGAGCTCGTCGAGCGGGATGGGATGGTACGAAGCGCAACCGGTCGAGCAAGCGGCGTACAGAGCCAACGCCACGGCCAAGTTGGGAAGTGAACTGGGCTTCATTGGAACCTCACTGCGAAGAATTCTCCCGGCAACAAGTCCCCTCCGCCCACCACATCGAATACGACGCGACGGCCCCATTGTTCGACAGTCGCGATCTCTCTCAACTCGGGCGGGATCAACTCGAGGCGAGGACCGACCGTGACGACTCTGCCTTGCAGCGCTGGGCGCGCGGAGCTGCGCGGAAGCAGGACTGCGTGTGTGCCCACCGACACCGCGGACACTTGGCGATCCATCACAAATCCCGTCGCTCGATCGGGCCTGGGAACCACGACGTGCACGATCTCCTCGCCAGTTACTCGCCATTCGCCGGGTAGTGCCGCGATCAAGCTGACGACGCCCGCACAGGGAGAGTACACAAGGTAGTTCTTGCGCTCGCGTTCGAGTTCCTCGACGCGAACAACTCCTGCCCCCAGCTCCGTCTCGAAGGGCGACAGGGCGACATCCAGGTCCTGGTCTGCGAGCGCATTCGGTGCCTCTGCCTCCCACTTGCCCAATTCAAGCCGCGCCGCGTCGAGTTCAGCGCTGCGCGTCGTGATGCGCTCGGCGAGAATCGCCTCCTGTCGGCGCATCTGCTCGGCACGGTCGACAGTCACGAGTCGCTGCTCGACGAGTGGCGCCAGGCGCTCGAGCTGCGGGAGCAGCACACCGCGCTCGGCTTGATCGGTCGCCAGCACTGCCTGATGGGCTTCGATTTCAGATCGAAGCCGTCGCCCTTCATTTTCGTAGGAGTTGCGCTGCGCCTGCGTTTCCGTGCCGCGGTCCAGGCCGCTGAGGCGCAATTCTGCTCGCTTCGCCTGCACGAGCGCGCGCGCACGCTCGAGCTCAGCCTGTGCCACCCGGATGCGGGAGTCGACGTCACGGGGATCGAGTGTGGCGATCAACTCACCTGCCTCCACGCGCTGACCGATCCTCACCGCCAGAGTCTCGATACGTCCGGAGGTCGACGCTGAGATGCGCAGCTCCTCGAGCTCCGCACGCGCGATTGCATGACCGCCCTCGACTGCGTTCACGTACAACCATCCAGCCGCCACGAGCGCGCCACACCACACGGCAAAGGGCCACGCGCGAAAGAGCAAGCGCGCAAGCCGTCGTTGAATGGGTATCCGCGGCGCGGCGGGCGGTTGTCGCAGCGCAGTGACCAGAGGCTCTGAGTCTCGAAGGAGGGTCACGCTAGACCTCCAGTGCCGAATCTTGCATGAGTAGGGAGACGTCCTGCACGCGTTCCACCGTTCGCAGCGCGTGGACGAGCGGGCTCTGGAACGAGGGATCTCGCAATTTCACTTGATAGGCCTGCTCGAGTCGCTGGCCCTGTGCCACCTCTCTGAGGTTCACGAGAACGAACCCTGAACAGTAGTCATGCAGCACGCGCTTCAAGGTCTCGTCGAGCCGCGGGTCGGCGGAGGCGCTCAGTCGCAGCAAGCCATCGAACTGTTTGCGACTTCCGAACGGACTCAGCGTTAGGTGAAGGACGAACAGGCTGAACGTGACGGTACCAATGCCCGCTATCAGAAACGCTTGAACACCGACAGCGATGCCCACTGCAAGCGACGCGAAAATGAACAGCATGTCGCGCACATCGCGCAACGTGGAGCGGAACCGAATGATCGCAAGCGTCCCAAGCAGACCGAGTCCGCGAGCAATATTGTTTCCGATCGCCAGCATCAAAAGGGTTGCGACCACTCCGGTCAGTGCCAATGCAATGACGAACCCACGTGAGTACGACAACCCGCGAAACGTCCAACAGTAGACGGCCGCGAGGAGTTGGCAGAGGACGAAGGCCACGAGCATCGTCATGAGAATCATCTGCCATGACAGACCCGGTTCGAAGCGCAAGTATTGGTCGAGGTAGTTTGTCATGGCTCAGAAGTCGGCGGGGAGGCGATGCACGAGTTCGCTAAGGGAATGTTGCTGCGCAAGCTCGTGATCGACTGAGATCACGTATTTTGAATAGCCTGTTCTCTCCAGATCGAATTCCGCGACCAGGTCGGCCATCCAGCGCGGAAAATCGCGGGTGAATTTCAACTCGATCAACATGCCGTTGCGTACACGGTCCATGTCCTGCCAAGAGTCGATGGAGTTCCAGGCTTTGGGGTCGGGGCAGAGCTCACCTGCAGTGACCCTCTGGAAACTCATCTCGCGATCGATCGTGAGCCGAGCATAGTCTCCGAAAAGGCTCTCGTAGGCCTCGCGCGTATACCGGCAGAACACCCTGGGCAGCGTGCCCATTCGCTCCGTCCGTCCGATGAAGTCGACGAAGTTCTTCCCACCTTGATGCTCGAAGATCGACACGGGTTCGCCGCGCACAAGCGCGTGGAAGTCGTCGAGTGAGATTCGGGCGCGATCTTTGATGACCACGCGTTGGATCTTGCGTTTCACCTCGCAGAAGAAGGGCCCTGCGGCCGAGCTGTCGTACCAACGAATGCGCAGTTTGAAGCGATCGAGATCGTCGTTGACGCTGGACCGGTAGATTGCGAGGTCGGGTGTGTCGAGGTAGAGGTTGTAGATCGAGTAGCGCCTGTCGGTCGCCACTGCCGCGTGCTCGTCTGGGAGCGTGTAGGGCCGAATGAAGCTGCGGATCGCAGCCGTCATGTCGTCGGGGACGATGTACTTGTACTCGTAGCGCTCAAAGTGAAGCGTGTCCATCGCGCTACAGGCCCTCCACTCGCGCGTAGCCGACGGCGACGCCGACCACCGCGAGCACGACGAGCAGGAGCGCGACTCGCATGACCAGGACGAGCGTCGGGTATCGGTTTTCCTGGAGTGAACGCAGCCGCTCTCGCCCGAGTCGCGCGGCGCGGTTCGCCAACGCGAGATCAGGCGCGAGCTTGAGGCTCCAGCTCAAACCGCTGGCTAGCCGGCCCGGTGTCCGTGTACCGATGGGGTGTCCCGAAGTTTCGAGGGCTTCAGTTCGAGCGCTAGTGTCGTTCATTGGTTCTTCACAGCTTGGTTCAAGTCGCGACGTTCGCGCTCCCCAGGTCAATCGAGACAGCGGAGTCGGCAGGCCCTCGGACGTCCGACCCAACGTCGTTTGTCCAGACCGGCGAGCAACAATTTGCAGAGTGCCACATGAAGTCACCGTGAAGCCGGCAACAAGGCCCCCCATCAAACCGGGCGGATGTTTTCAGCGTGGCACACTAACCGAGCCGGGCATCGGAGTGGTTACCAAACTCCCCGGCAGGATTCGGGCGCGTCGTCGCGGCTGCGACGCCGAGATGGAACGATGCGCAAGCCGCGCCGAGCTCCCGCGCCTCTCGCATGCCGGCATGCGAGCAGCGGAACCATGGCGGTGGTGTTCATCAAGGCTTAAGGAGGAGCCTGCGAACGTAATCACGTACAGCATCGACATGTCGCTTGCCGGGCGGCGCCACGTGCGCGCTCCGCAGGCTTGCCGCCACAACAACAAACGGAGACTTTTTTCCCATGACTGCCCTGCCCCCGATTCGTGCGAAACTCAACACAGCCGTGAACGCCATTTCGCCTTTCACCGCCGCAGGCCTTGCGCTGCTATTCGCAGCGAGCGCTGCCTCCGCCAGCGACTTTACCCCGGGCAACCTCGTTGTCGTTCGGGTGGGTGCTGGCACGATTGCCCTGAGCAATGCTGCGACCGACGTGTTCCTAGACGAATACTCGCCCACCGGAACACTGATCCAATCGATTGCGATGCCGACGACACCTGCTGGCCCCAACCACGCGTTCACGAACAGTGGCACCGCGAGCTCGGAGGGGGCTCTCTCCATCTCCTCCGACGGAAATTACTTCCTGCTCGCCGGCTACGACGCGGCTGTCGGGACTCCGGCAGTCTCGAGCAGCTTGACCCTCACTGTCCCGCGCGCGATCGCGCGAGTCACCGCTCACACGGCGAGCATCGACACCACGACCACGACCACAAGCTTCGACGCCAACAACATCCGCGCGGTGGTGAGCACCAGCGGCACGAATTTCTGGGCCGTCGGCTCCACGACGGGCGTCGTCCACACGACGCTTGGAAGCGCGGGTGTCGGAACTTTGGTGAGCACGACCTTCACGCAACTGAGGGTGATCAACATTTTCTGTGGCCAGCTCTACGTCTCCTCATCGGCGAGCACGCTGCGGATGGGAGCGGTTGGGAGTGGAACTCCGACCTCAGCTGGCAACATCATCGTAGGTCTGCCAGGATTCCCGACGATCGGCGGCAATCCGCACGCCTTTTTCCTGGCTGATCTGGACACTGGTGTCGTCGGAGTCGACACGGCGTACGTGTCCGATGATGGCATCGGCGCCCTTCAAAAGTGGTCGCTCGTCGCAGGCAACTGGACCCAAAGCGGCAGCGTTGGCCTCGATACGGACGACTACCGCGGCCTGACTGCAAGCGTGGCGGGAAACACGGTGACTCTGTTCGCGACCCGCAAAGGTGGCGGCACCGCCGTCGGCGGGGGAGAACTCATCAGCCTGATCGACACGTCCGGCTACAACGCCAACTTCAGCAGCACGACACCGACACTGTTGGCCAGCGCTCCGGTCCTGACCTCGTTTCGAGGCGTGCAGCGCGTTCCGCCTGACAACGTGACCGTCTACTGCACTGCCAAGACGAACTCGCTGGGGTGTATTCCTGCGATCGGATTCGTGGGGACTTCAAGTGCAAGCGCGGGTTCGGGCTTCACGATCAGAGCCTGCCAGATCCGCAACAACAAGACTGGCTTCTATCTGTACTCGGACGGTGGAAGAGTCGCCGTTCCGTTCTCGGGTGGTCTGCGTTGTGTCGGGGCCCCGCCCACCCATCCGATTCGTCGCTCGATCACCATGCTTTCGGGCGGTACTCCCGGTCCCGCCACCGATTGTTCGGGTCTATATGTGATGGACTGGAACAGGTTCTCGGCCGGTGGGCTTGGCGGATCTCCGCAGGGCTACTTGCTCGTTCCGGGCACTGTGGTTCAAGTGCAGGCGTGGGGTCGCGACCCTGGCTTCCCAGCTCCGAATAACACCTCGTTGTCGGATGCGTTGGAGTATGCCGTCGGGCCCTGACGTGCACGGATTTTTCGGCTCCGCAGTTACGAGCTCTGAGTTTCGAGGCCGGCGACCGTGAGGTGGTCGGCCTCGAGCTCCTCGTGGAGAGTCCTGGATCAGCCGCTCATCCGGGACGCAAGCTCCGGAATCCTCGGCAGCGGCACAGGCTGCCCCGCACAGCTGTTCCTCAGGGCGTGCGATAGCCTGCGTGCACTACCGAGGTAGCTTGCGGTCGACGCATGAACATCAATCCTCTCGCAGATCTCGTACGGCTCGCCTCGCTGCTTGGAATGCCTGCGTCCGCGCAGGAAGCAGCGAATTCGAAAGGCGCTGCGCGATCGGAAAAACTTGCTCTTCGAAGGCTGCATCACAAACCCAACGAGGGAGCTCTTCAACTGACGCCCGTAGATTTTCTATACGGATAGGAACTCCAAGCCCCTGATCATGCCGTCACGGTAGCACTCCGGGGGGGATGGGGGCCGCGAAGCAGCCGTTTTCGCCGGTCGAAGCGTTCTCGGCGTGCCGCGAAGTG
>JAYUOR010000650.1:0-7146 GCA_043760765.1 Planctomycetota bacterium
TGTGCGTGTCGAAACGCTCGCTGCGCGTCCAGCCGGCCGCGCTGAGTTCGCGCTCCATTTCGCCTTCGGCAAGCTTGTGTTCAGGCGGGGGACCTACGGGCAGGGGACCGGGCTTGTACTCGAGCAGCGCCAGGCGACCGCCGCGGCGCAACACACGCTGCAACTTGCGCATGTACTCCACGCGATCGTCGATGTGGTGGTACGTGTCGGCGATGAAGATCAGGTCGCAGGACGCGGGCGGCAGGTGCGGCGTCGAATAGCTCGCCAGCACGGGCACGACGTTTTCGAAACCGCCCGCGAGCAACTGTCCGCGCAGCGCGTCGAGTTGCTTGGGCTCCACGTCAACCGCGTAGACCACGCCGCGCGGCAGCGCACGCGCGAAGCGCAACGAGAACACGCCCGGACCACAACCGATGTCGGCCACGACCGCGTTGGGTTCGAGCGCGAGTTTCGCTAGTACCACCGGTGGATCGAGGTCGGCCACACGCGCGTCCGACTCGAGACCGGCGATGTACTGGGCCACGTCATCCGGGCCGTGAGCGTCGCGATTTTCGCGCGAAGTCGAGCCGCCGCTGCTGCTGGTCGGCTGTGACGCGCAGGCGAGTAGCAGCGCGCCGATCAGCGAGGCGGCGAGTAGTTCACGGCGTCGCACTTTCGACCTCGTGTTCGTTCAAGAACAGATAGTAGAGCTGTCCCTCGGCCATGGTCTTGCCCGCGCGCCGCTCGGCCTCGGGACCGACGCCGAGATAGATATCCGCGCGGCCCGCGGTACGAATCGCGCCGCCGGTGTCCTGGTCGAGCATGAACTGGTGGAACCACTGATCGGGCTTCGAGCCGTTCTTCGACTTCGTTTCGACGAAGACCAGGCCACCGCGCGGGAACAATGTCTTGTCCGTCGCCAGCGTGCGATCGCCCTCGACCTCGAGGTTCAGACTGCCGCGCGGGTTGCCGTCGATCTCGGTGAAGAAGACGTACGAATCGTTGCGCGCCAGGAACTCACCGAGCCGCTCGGGATTCCTGCTGCCCCACTCGCGGATCTTCTGCAGGCTCATGTCCTTTGCCTTCAGTTCCTTCGTGCGGATCAATTCCTTGCCGAGCGACGAATACTCGCGGCCGTTTTTCCCCGAGTAGCCGAACTTCAAGCTCTCGCCCGTCGGAGTCTTGATGAACGCGGATCCGTTGACGTGGGCGATGAACGCATCGAGCGGATCTTTCAAGTAGACCAGTTCGAGCTGTTTGCCTTCGAGCACTGCCGAGGCTTCGATTTCGCGTCGCGTCGGATAGGGCTCGAGCCCGCCCGAGGTCGTGCGACGGCCGAGGATCGCGCCGTCCTTGGCCTTGACCAGATCCGGAGGCAGCGCGTACAGCGGATAGCGATACGTCTCGTCTTTCTTGCGACTGCCATCCAGGATCGGCGTGCAGTACGCGGTGAACAGTACGCCGCCGCCCTTCGCGTTCCAACCCGCGCTCTTGTAGACCGTGAATGCGACCGTCAGCCGGTGCACGAAGTCCGCGCCGTCCTTCGACTGCGCAAGCAACTCCTTGAAGCGCACCAGCGATGCCAGCGCGCGCTCGTGAGTCACGCCTTCCATCGGGAAGAAGGCCTTGGACGATTCCTTCTTGTGCCACTCGATCGAGCGATCGAGCGCCGGCATCAATTCGTCCTTGTTGGTGTAGGCCTCGCTGAAGTCAGGCCGTTTCTCGCCAGGCTTCAAGGCGATCAGCGCCGGTGCTCCCGGAGGCAGCGGCCGGCCGTAGTCAGGCGTCGTGCAGGCCGAGAACAGAATCGCGATCGAGGACAACAGACAGGCAACGAGATGTTTCATCGAGGATGGAAGAGCCGTCAGGGTCGGACCGACGCGGCGATCAGTGAGCGGCGCTCGCGTGGCGGTAGTGCAGCATGAGATTGCGCACCGGTGCGAGCCAGCTCAACAGGAAACCGAAAATGAAAACGTGGTCGCCGCGGTGCAACGAGTAGGCGAGCAGCAAAAGACTGCCCACGATCGTCAGCCACCAGAATGCCGCGGGGAACTCGCTCTTTCCATGACGTTCCGCGTGATACCACTGCACGAGGAAGCGGCCGATCCACATCGTCTGACCTAGGATGGCAACCGCCAGCCAGGGGATGCTCGGCGCTTCGCGGCCGCCTGAGTCCAACAGGCCGAACGCGTAGGGCGCGATCGCGAGCACGAGTCCGAGCAGCACGAGCGGCAGCGGCGAGGACTTTGCCGCCTTGGGGCCACGCATCCCGATCCGCAGGTTTCGAATGTAGATGAACAGCGTGACGACGAAGGCCGGAAGCATCACCAGCTCGACGCGCAGCACCGAGTAGACGCTCATCAAGAGCGCGCCCGCCACCGACAGGTACCAGAAGACCTTGGGCGCTACCGGGCGGCGAGCGCGCTCGGAGGCGAGCCACTGCACGATCACCCGGCCGGAGAAAAGGGCTTGACCTACCCAGCCAATGGCCTTGACCCACCAGGCGGAGGCCAGACCCGTCGAAATCACCTCGTCGAGGCCCGCGCGCAGCGCCTCAACGACCATCGCGCACCTCGCGGATCGGCAGGCGGATCAAGCGCCCGCGCATCCAGCGCACCGCGAGCAGATCCTTGAAGGCGCGAAAGGCTCGATTCATGACGCCGTACTTTGAAACGCCGGCTGTGCGCGGATGGTGCGAGACAGGGTGCTCGATCACCGAGAAGCCGTGATAGCGCAGCAGCGTCGGCAGGAAGCGGTGCATGCCTTCGAACAGCGGCATGGCCAGGATCGCCGGCGCGCGGAACACCTTTAGCGAGCAGCCCGTGTCGCGGATGCTGTCCTTGGAGATCCAATTGCGGATGCGGTTGGCGATCTTCGAGCTCGCGCGACGCACGAAGTTGTCGTTGCGCTTGAGGCGATAGCCGACGACCGCATCGTGGCCGGCCAAGAGCGCGATCATGGCCGGCAGGTCGACCGGGTCGTTCTGCATGTCCGCGTCGATCGTCGCGATCAGTCGGCCACGGGCCAGATGGATCCCGGCCGCCGTCGCCGCAGTCTGGCCACAGTTGCACGAGAAGAAAATTCCGACGACGCGCGGGTCCTCGGCCGAGAGCTTGCCGATCAGTTCTGCGGAGCCATCCTTCGAACCGTCGTCGACCAGCACGAGCTCCCAGTCGGTCGTCTTGCCGAAGATTTCGGCCACGCGCTTGTGCAGGCGGCGTAGATTGCCCTCTTCGTTGTAGACCGGAGCAATCAGCGAGAGGTCGCAGGCCGCCGCCTGCCGCGCGCGCTGTTTCTGGACGAATTCGATGGGGAAGAGCACTGACGAACGCGCCTATGGCGCGTCGGGCATTCTCGCCGCACGAGTGGCGCATTGCCAGTTGGCGGTGCGCTGCGGGGGCGGCTAACTGGGAACCGGAGTTTCTTCGACCCCCGGCCGGTGCAGGTTCCGCGGGAGTCTCAGGGAAAAGCGCGCGCCGCCCATCGGCGATCGGCCGATTTCGATCTCGCCGCCATGGGCGGACACCGCTGAGCGCACGATCGCCAGCCCCAGTCCGTACCCGATACGCCGGCCCTTGGCCTGCGGGCCGCGAAAAAAGGGCTCGAAGATGCGCTCCTTGAGTTCCTCAGGGATTCCAGGGCCCGAGTCGTCGACCGTGACCAGCACACGCCCATTCTCGCCGCGGATGCGGACGTCGACCTTGCTTCCCGGCGCACTCCACTCGATGGCGTTGGCGGTCAGGTTGCGCATCGCCCGCAGCAGGCCTTCGCGATCGCCGTACACACGCGTGTCGCCCTCGGTTTCGAGGCTGAGGTTGACTCCGTGTGCCTGCGCATAATTCGCCTCGCGTTCCAGACGCAGCTTGGCCTCGGGGGCCAGCTCGAAACTCTCGCGCGTTTCCGAATGCCCCCTTTCGGCATGCTGGTGCGCGCAGATCGTCACCAGGTTGTCCACAGCGTCGGCGAGGTCGCGCAGGTCTTGCAGGTGGCTGCTCAGCACGCGCCGATATTCCTGCCCATTGCGCTCGGTCATCAGCGCCACTTCGGTCTCGCCCATCAGATTCTGGATCGGCGAGCGCAGTTCGTGGGCGAGGCTGGCCGTGAAAACGCGGTTGCGTTCCGCCTCGCCTTGCACGTTCGTGAGCATCTCCTGCAGCGCCGTAACGATCTCGCGCACCTCCATGGGGGCGTTGTTCAGGTTGAGGCTCATGGCCGCGCCCGTTCCGCGAACGTTGCGCGCGCTCTTGGCCACTTCGCGCAGGGTCGTTGCCACTCGGCCCACCAGGATGTGCCCGGCGGCGAAGATGAGCACGATCGTGGCGAGCACCAGCAGCGCACCGATCAGGCAGTATCTGCGCAATTCGCCAAGCGTGCTGGATCCGTCAACGATGCAGCCAAACACGCGATTGTCGCTGCTGACCGCGATCATTCCGCGCAGGTCGTTCTCAAAACCCTGGGGCCTTCCGCGTGATTCAGGCCCCGTTTCGAGCTTCGTTTGTGAGAGAAGTTCCTGCCGGCCCAGCACGTATTTTTCTGTTTTTCCGTCGGCCTCCCACACCTGCCAAGCCATTGGGAAGGCCGAATGTTCCTGCTGAAACTTCTCCGCGTCAGCGGCTAGCAACTCGGGCAAATTTACATTGAGGCTTTTGTCCTCGTAGCTCGACATCATCTCGTCGAGCTCCTCACGCAAGAGGCCCTCGAGCGATCGTTCCGCCGAGTCACGCAGGTAGGCGGCGCTCACCAGCGTGATCACCAGCACCAATGCGCTGGTGGTGATCGCAAAAAGCTTGGTCAGGCGCGAAGCCAGCGACCACCGACTTTGATTCACACCGTGGCCTCTTCGCTACCCAGCCGATAACCCTCGCCGCGCACCGTGTGGATCAACGCCGTTCCCTGGCGGTCCAATTTCCGCCGCAGCCTGCCGATGTGGACATCGACGACGTTGGTGCCCGGGTCGAACTCGATGCCCCAGACGTTGCGCAAAAGATCGCTGCGCGAAAGCGTTTCACCGCCGGCGCGCACCAAGGTCAGCAGCAGGTCGAACTCGCGCGGCGACAGTTCGAGTTGCTTGCCGGCGCGCGTCACCTGGCGGCGCACCAGGTCCAGTCGCAGGTCGAAGGCCTCGATCGGCGGCAGCGCCTTGCGGCGCCTGACGGCGACTTCGATGCGCGCGAGCAATTCGCTGAAGGCGAAGGGCTTGATCACGTAGTCGTCGGCGCCGAGCTTGAGGCCCTTGATGCGCTCCTCGACGGTGTCGCGCGCGGTGACGAAAATGACAGGTGTCTCGCGGCCTTCCTGGCGCAATTCGATCAATAAGTCCCAGCCCGTCTTCACGGGCATCATCACGTCGAGCAGGATCAGATCGAAGCCCTTCTTGTCGGTGCTGAGCACCTCCAAGGCAGCGGCGGGATCGCCTGCGGTGACGGAATCGATGCCGGATTCCGCGAGTCCGGTCGAGATGTAGCTTCTGAATTTAGGGTCGTCGTCGACTACCAAGATACGCATGGTTGAAGGGTCCTTCCTGCGTGTGAGTTCGGCGGGGAAATCTCGAACCTTGGCCAGTCTATCAGGCCGGGCAGCCGAAGCTCAGGCGCATGACGAATGTGGGGCCTGCTGCGCCCCGCCTCAAGCAACCGTGGGCTGCTTGGCTTCGATCCAGGCCATGTAACCGCCATCGAGGTCCGACAGCGGGCCGAGGCCGTGGCGCTCCAGCAGGCTGAGCGCGATCACCGAGCGGTACCCCCCCTTGCAATGCACGGCGATGGGACTCCCGCGCGGAAGCTCGCCGATGCGCGCCTCCAATTGCGGCAAGGGGATATGCACAGCGCCGGCGAGATGGCCATCGTCCCACTCCGCCTTTGTGCGCACATCGAGCAGGCACGGCGCGGGCTTTTGGGCGAGCACCGCGGACAGGCTCTGTGGCGAAAATCGCGCGTTCTTGCGCACGAGTTCCGGCCGACCCTTCCAGGCGCTCGCGCCTCCCTCCAGGAATCCGGCAATGCGATCGAAGCCGATTCGCCCCAGGCGCACGGCGGCCTCCTGTTCGCGCCCGGGAGGGGCGACGAGCACGAGTTCGCGATCCGCGGAGACCAGCGCGCCCACCCAACTCGCGTAGGTCCCAGAGAGGCCGACGTTGACACTCCCGGCAAGGTGACCGGCGGTCCACTCGGCCGGTTCGCGTGCGTCGAGGATCCACGCGCCTTGGCTGACTTTCCCGAGCGCTTCGTCGAGCGTCAGCGGCTTCATGCACTGGGCGAGGTTCTGCTCGAGCGTTGCGTGCCGCTTGCCGTTCAGTGCAGCGTCGAAGGCAAAGTACGCGGGCATCGCTGGTTGATCGGCGGTCAGTTGGCGCACGAATTCCTCGCGATCCATCGGTTGCAGTGCCCAGTTCAGGCGCTTTTGCACACCGAGCGCCGAGGATTTTTCCTGCGACATTTTCTTGCCGCAGGCCGAGCCAGCGCCGTGTGCCGGATAGACCACCACCGAATCGGGCAGCGGCATGATCTTCTCGCGCAGCGTGTCGTACATCGACAGCGCGAGGTCGCGCGAAGTGAGCCCCTTCGAAGTGAGCAGATCGGGGCGGCCGACATCGCCGATGAAAAGTGTGTCCCCGGTCAGGATCGCCTGCGGAACATCGCGGTCGCGCGCGAGGTCGAAGACCAAGATCGAGATGCCCTCGGGCGTGTGCCCCGGCGTTTCGAGAATTTTCAGGCGTACGTCGCCGATGTCGATCGTCTCGCCGTCGCGGACGGGAACGAAGTCGAATTCGGCGCGCGCCTTGGCTCCGAGGTAAATCGTGGCGCCCGTGCGCTCGGCAAGTTCGATGTGGCCGGCGAGGAAATCGGCGTGGAAGTGGGTCAGGAAGACGCGCTCGATCTTCAGCCCGTGTTTTGTCGCCGCCTCGATGTAGCCGTCGATGTCGCGCTGCGGATCGACGATCACGGCGGAGTGCGTGTGCTCGTCGCCGATCAGGTAGGAAGCGTGCGAAAGGCAGGCGAGGTAGGTCTGTTGCAGGATCATGGGGTGCTTGCGTGCAAGAATTTGGCGAAAAGTCCGACGCTACGCGGCGAGTATACTCACGCGCTGCGATGTCGGAATCGAGCGCAGTCAACAAGCCGGATTTTCGCACGGCCCTGCGGTTCTGGTGGAAGCTCGGTTGGATCAGCT
>JAYUOR010000651.1:0-7142 GCA_043760765.1 Planctomycetota bacterium
GACAAGCTCGCGACCTGCATGCCATGGTTCGTGAACAGCCGCATGGATCGGTTCCGCAAGGCGCCGGCGGCAGCGCGCTATCAGCCGCTGGTTCGCGACGTGCTGGCCATGGACGCTGCTGCCTGGGCGCTGTTCAAGCCCGAGGTGCGACGCATCGACGAGGAATACGCCCGCGCGGCGACCCGCGCCGAAGAACTGCACTACGCGATCCGCTACAACGCGTTCATGGGCGTGCGCTCCGATTATTATCTGGCCGAGGAAGTCGGCATCGAATGGAGCACGGCTGCCGCCAAGCCGGTTCCCGACCGTCTGCGAGAGCTCGCCTTGGCGGCAGCGGCGAGCGAGGTGTGCTGAAAGCATGAGTATCAAGCTGCCCGATTTCGCCGGCCTGCGCGTTGCCGTCGCCGGCGATGTGATCTGCGACCGCTACATGGTCTGCGAGCCGAAGTCCCTGTCGCGCGAAGCGCCGGTCATGGTGCTGCGCCATGTCGAAGAGCGCGTGCGCGCGGGTGGCGCGGGGAATGTGGCAAGAAATCTCGCGGCGCTCGGCGCCACGACGACGTTGTTCGGCGTGGTCGGCCGCGACGTGGCCGGCCGCGAGTTGCGCATCGAACTCGAGCACGACCTCGTCGGCGTCGAGAGCCTGACCAGCGTGGCGGGCTGGACCACGCCGACCAAGACGCGCGTCGTCGCCGCCGAGCCGCGCCGCAACGTGCAGCAGGTGCTGCGCATCGACACGGAGCCTTCCGAGGCCGCGCCTGAAGAAGTGCGCGCGGATGTGCGCGCGCGTTTGCGCGCGGCGCTGGCAAACATCGACCTTTTGGTGTTGTCGGATTACGACTACGGATTCGTCGATCGCGAACTGGGCAAACTCGCGCGCGAGTTCAGGGACTCGGGCCGTGTCGTCGTGCTCGATCCGCGCCAGAGGTTTGAGGGCTTCGAAGGACTGACGGCGCTGACGCCGAACGTCGAAGAGCTCGCGCACTTTGCGCAAGTCGCGCCCGAGCGACTGACGAAGACCAGCGACCTCGAAGCGGCGGCGACCAGTGTGCTCGCACGCTGTGGCGCGCGCTGGATGCTCGTGACGCGCGGAAACAACGGAATGGCGCTGTTCGGCGAAGGCGTGCCGCACGGAGGCTGGGCCATCGAAGCTTCCGGCTCGGGCAACGTGACCGACGTCACGGGCGCCGGCGACACGGCGGCGGCGGTTTTCGCGCTGGCGCTGGCCCGCGGAGTCGAAGCGCCGCGCGCGATGCTGCTCGCCAACGCAGCTTCGGGCGTAGTTGTCATGGAGAGCGGTGCCGCGACCTGTTCGCTGCAGGCGCTGCGCGAGGCGCTCAAGAGCGCGCCGCCGCTGACGCCACTGGCCACGAGCGCGCGGGCGTGAGCCGCGTGTTGTGGACGCGCGACGAACTCGCGCGCGAACTCGAGGTCAGGCGGGCCAATGGCAAGCTGCGCGTGGTGCTCTCCAATGGATGTTTCGACCTGCTGCACGTCGGCCACGTGCGCTACCTCGAGGACGCGAAGAGCCGCGGCGATCTCCTGGTCGTCGCCTTGAACACTGACGCCAGCGTGCGAGCGATCAAGGGCGCGGGCCGGCCGCTGATTCCGCTCGAAGAGCGCGCCGAAACCGTCGGCGCCCTGCGCGCGGTCGACTACGTCACTTGCTTCGACGAACCGACGCTCGAAGCGACGTTGCGCAGCCTGAGGCCAGATGTGCACGCCAAGGGCAGCGACTACACCGCCCAGAATGTGCCCGAGGTCGCGATCGATCGCGAGCTAGGCATCGAGATCGCGATCTGCGGGGATCCGAAGGATCACTCGTCGACGGAACTGATGGCGCGGCGCGCGCGATGAGTTCGGAGGAATTCACGGCGCGACCGCTTCGGGCGTGGCATCTCGCTTTGTGGTTCGTGGCCGCGACTGCGAGCACCATGTGCGGTATCGGCGGAGGACTCTTCGCGGTTCCGATCCTGCACTTCCTGCTCGGACTGCCTCTGAAGTTGTCGACAGCCACCTCGCTGGTCGCGGTCTTCGTCATGACGCTCGCCGGGACAGCCACGGAGCTGCTCTCGCCGGGCAATGCGATTCAATGGCCGGTTGTGGTACTCCTGTGCCTGGGAGGAATGATTGGAGCCGCCGTCGGGCAGCGCGTGGCCACACGCATCAATGCGCGCACGTTGACTTGGATCTTTGCGGTGGCTCTGTGTGCCGGCGGCGTGCGCATCCTGACGAGTTCGCAGGGAAGCGGGCCTGAAGCCGTGAACGCAAGTGTCGTACTCGACGCTGCCTCAGCGCTTTGGATCATCGCCGCCGGATTCGCAGGCGGTTTCGTCGCGCCGCTGCTCGGCGTCGGTGGTGGATTGATCGTCGTGCCGGCGCTATTCCTCGGCGTGTCCGGCATGAGCTACCTGGCCGCGCGCGCCTGCTCGACTGCGATGTCGGTCGCGAATTCGGCTCAGTTGACCTGGCTGAATTTGCGCGCTGACCGCGTGCATCGCGCGAGCATATTGCCCTTCGCCCTTGTCGCCGTCCTCGGCGCTGTGCTCGGCATTGCATTGGTCCACCAACCCGCGTGGTCCCACGCCGCGCGCGTCTTGATGGGTGTCCTGATGCTCGCCATCTCCGCAAAGTTCGCCTGGCGCGGCTGGCGCGTGCCGTAACGGTACCAGTCTCGACTTCGACATCTGGCGCCCTACGCCCGCCCTTTCAGCGCGGGCGTAGGGCGCCAGATGTCGAAGGCGAGCCTGGTACCGTTACGCGTACAAGCCGCGCAGACGGTGTGCCTTGGCGAGCCGTTCGACGGCGACCATGCTCGCGGCGAGGTGCAGGCGGACTTTCTTCTCGGCGCTTGCGGCGATCACGGACTGCCAGGATTCCACGAGGAAACGCTTCTGGTGTTGGTGGACGAGCCCGTCGCTCCACTGCTCGCCGGTGCGATTCTGCACCCACTCGAAGTAGTTGACGAGGATGCCGCCGGAGTTGGCCAGGATCGAGGGGATCACCGGAATACAGCGGCCTTCGAGGACGCGATCCGCGACTGAGGTCACCGCGCCGTTCGCGCCTTCGATCACCAGTTTCGTCTTCAGCTTGTCCGCGTTGCGTTGTGTGATCACGTTGCCGACAGCGCAGGGCGCGAGCACATCGCAATCCTGCAGCAGCAGGTCTTCGTTGGACATGCGCTCGAAGTTGCCCTTCGCGTCGCGCAAGTTGCCGTGGCGCTTGCGATGTTCATTCAGCGCGCGCACGTCGAGGCCGCCTGCGTTGTACAGGCCGCCGAAGAAGTCCGACACGCCGACGACGCGCCAGTCGTCCTCGACTAGGCCGAGCGCGAGATTACCCCCGACCGAACCGGCTCCCTGAACGATGGCGCGCAAACCGCCGCGATCGCTGCCGAGCTTGAATTGCTCGCGCGCAAGATCGAGCACGACGCGCATGCCGCGTGCGATCGAATCCAAGTGCCCGCGCGATCCGCCGAGCACGGTCGGCTTGCCCAACCCCACGGCGTTGGTGGTGTGGCGCTCGTGCATCGAGACGACGTCCATCATCCAGGCCATGTACTGCTCGTCGGCGCTCTTGTCCGGAATGAACACGTCGCGCTCGGGGCCGATCACGTCGAGCAGACTCGACGTGTAGCGCCTCACGGCCTGTTCGACGACCGCGGCGGAGTGTTTCTCGCGGTCGATGCGAATACCGCCGGCGGCGCCGCCGAACGGAATGTTCGCCAGCGCGCACTTCCAGGTCGTCCAACCCGCCAGCGCGCGCAACTCGTCGATGCGCAGATCGCCCGACACGCGGAACGGACCGACGTACGGCCCCAGGCCCATGTTGTGCTGCACACGCCAGCCGTCGAAGACGCCCAGCGTGCCGTCGTCGAGTCGCACCGGAATCGAGACGTTCACTTCACGATCAGGCTTGCGCAGGATCGCGTACAAGTCGTGCTCGATCAGCAAGCGCTCCGCCGCCTCGTCGAAGAGGCTCATCATCGTCGCAAAGGGAGTCTCTTCGTCGAACGAAGGTTGACTCGACAGCGGTGTGTCGGTTGAGCGCGCGGTCATGGTCGTGGTCCGTTACGCGTACGTGCCGCGCAGCTTGTACACCTCGGCCACGCGGCCGACGGCGACGATGTAGGCACCGATGCGCAGCGAAGTCTTGTACTGCGTCGCAGTCGCGTCGACGCTCTTGAACGAATCGACCATGATGCGCTCGAGGCGCGTGTTGACTTCTTCCTCCGTCCAGAAGAAGCCGGCGCGGTCCTGCACCCACTCGAAGTAGGAAACCGTGACTCCACCCGCGTTGGCGAGAATGTCCGGAACGACCAGAATGCCCTTCTTTTCCAGGATCTTGTCAGCGTTGGCCGTGGTCGGCCCATTGGCGCCTTCGATGATCACCTTGGCCTTGATGCGCTCGGCATTCTCCGACGTGATTTGGTTCTCGACCGCGGCAGGGACCAGGACATCGCAGGGCAGTTCGAGCTGCTCGGCGGCGCTGATCGCCTTGGCCTTCGGATATCCGGCGAGCTTCTTGTTGGCCTTCAGGTAGGCGAGCACGTCCGGCATCTCGAGGCCCTTCTCGTTGTAGATCGCGCCGAACATGTCGCTGATGCTGACGATCCTGTGGCCCTGACGTTGCATCAACATCGCGCCGATGCCGCCGACGTTTCCCGAACCCTGCACGACGACCGAAGTCTGCTCGGGGTGCATGCCGAGCTTCTTGAGCGCTTCGCGTGCAATGATCATCACGCCGCGGCCGGTCGCTTCCGCGCGGCCCTTCGATCCGCCTAGCGCGATCGGCTTGCCCGTGACGACCGCGGTCGTCGTGCGGCGCACGTGCATCGAGTACGTGTCCATCAGCCAGGCCATCGTCTGCTCGTTCGTGTTGACGTCCGGCGCCGGCACGTCGCGATCGGGGCCGAGGATGTCGAGGATGCCGGTGGTGTAGCGGCGCGTGAGCCGCTCCAACTCGCCCTGGCTCATTTCGGAAGGCGTGCAGATCACACCGCCCTTGCCGCCGCCGAAGGGCAGGTCGACGACCGCGCACTTCCAGGTCATCCAGGCCGCCAGCGCGCGCACCTCGTCGAGGTTGACGTCGGGAGCGAAGCGAATGCCGCCCTTGCACGGGCCGCGCGAGAAGTTGTGCTGCACGCGGTAGCCGATGAAGACGCGCATCGTCCCGTTGTCCATCTTGATCGGGATCGCGACGGTCAGCTCGCGGTCGGGCGTGCGCAGCACGTCGCGCAGGCCCTGGTCGAGACCGAGGTGGTCGGCGGCGACGTTGAATCGCTCGGCCATGGCCTCGAATGGATTGAACTCTTTGGAGATCGACGCGCTGGTACTGACTGCCGTGCCGGTGGACATGACGAAGGACGGCACCGGGAACCCGGCTCTGGGCCGGATCGGGCGCCGCAAGGCGATTGGAAAAGGGGTTGGTTCCCGCCTCCAAGGAGCCCGCGGGGGCCCCGACTTGAAAGTGCGAGGGGTGAGTATTGGATCGGCAGCCCCGCGCTTTCGGAACCCCCGCCGGGCTTTTTGGCGGGGGATGCGGTCCCGAAACCGTGCTCTCGGTGCAAGCCGAGGCGTGCTGGAAGGCCGTAGGTCGTTTGAACACAACAGGTTAGATAGAGATTGCTTGATTCGCACCGACGCTTGCGCGGGCGCGGCGTCCGCTTGAGGATCAGCGCCCTCATGGCCGGTCGTCCTGCGAATTCCGCCCGCGGCGATCTGGCGAGCGACGAACCGGCGACCCGCGAACTCGTCGGCGGCCTACGTGCCGAGCTTGGCGACCCCGTCTCCGAGCCCGCGGACTTCCTCGATCGTGTGTTCGCGCTAGAACCCGCCGCGTGGCTGCGGCGCATGCCGGGACGCGAGACCTTTGCGCACGGCGAAGGGATCGTGCTCAAGCGCTACCGCGGCGATCTGTGGAACGAGTGGTGGCATGACTGGGCGCGACTTGGCGCCTGCCGTTCGCCGGCTCGCCGCGAAAGCGAGAACCTTGTGGCGCTGCGCGAGCTGGGATTGTGCGTTCCCGCTCCACTCGCCTGGAGCGAAGAAGCTTCGGCGCGCACGGCGCCGCTTTTCGCATCGGGGCGCAGCACAGTGGCGATGGAGCTCTTGGCGCACAGCGAGCATCTACGTCAGTGCCTCGCGCGCTCCGCTCCAACGGAAGTGCGAGCCTGGACCCTTCCGCTGGCGCGCATGGTGGCGCAGCTTCATCGCGGACACTGGTTCCATCGCGATCTGTACCTGCAGCACTTCGCGGTGCTCGATGTCGCAGATCGCAGACTCGCGCTGCTTGACTGCGGCCGCGCGCGCCGCATCGAGCCCGTGCCGCTGCGCTGGATCGTGAAGGATCTCGCCCAACTCCTGCACTCCTGCCCGGCCAATATTCCTGCGCGCGTGCAACTGCGCTGGCTGGTGCTCTATGCTCGCGAGCGCGCAGCGCGCGGCACGCTCGAATTTCGATCGCTCGCCGGCCTAGTGCTCGCCAAACAACGCCGCATGCGTGCCCACCGACCCAGACATCTCGATCCGCGCACCGCGAACGCCGATGGAAGTGAGCGATGAAAGCGGTCGCGCTTCGTCATCTCTACATTCGCGCGCCCAATTGGGTCGGCGATCTGGTCATGGCGACACCGATGCTGCACGCGGCGGTCGAGTCGGCGAACTTCGAGCGCGTGACCATCGGCGTGCGCTCGCATCTGGCGGCGGTGCTCGCTAGTGGGCAGCTCGAACGGCATGTCTTGGGCTTCGCGAACAGCGCGGAAGAAGCGGCACTGCTCGCACGCCTTTCGCCGGACGCTGCCTTGTTGCTATCGAACTCCTTCGGATCCGCGTGGCGCGTGTTTCGAGCGGGAATTCCTGTGCGAATCGGAACCGCGCTCTCCGCGCGCCGTGCGCTGTTGACCCACTCGCTCGTGCCTCCGACATCGGACGGCCGGCGTGTGCCCATCCCGACCGCGCACCTGCTGCGCGATGTCGCGGGGCTTGCCGGTATCCTGGTTCCGGACCTGCATCCCAGGCTGGACGTTTCCCCCGCAGCGCGCGAGGCACAGGCTGCGCAGTTGTCGGAATTGGGCATCATGCGCGGTGATGGCTACGTGCTGTGCTGTCCGGGCGCTGCCTTCGGTGCCGCGAAACTCTGGC
>JAYUOR010000652.1:0-20753 GCA_043760765.1 Planctomycetota bacterium
CGGGCCATGAACGACGGCGCCCGCGTCGGGGCCGGGTGAGGATAGCCCGCTGCCGCGAGCTGACCATAGGGACGGGCGGCGAGACGCTTTCTTCCAGCGCAAGACGGTTCGCCCGCGACGGCGTACGATCCTCGGATGAGCTGGAAGCCTCTGCACGACCGCCGACTGCTCGCGGCAGCCCTGAGCCTGCCGCTCTTGGGCTGCCGAGCGGGAGCGGGCGCGGATGCAGTGCCGAAGCCGACTGAGCCCCAGGCCGTGCCCGCACCGCTGCCGGTGCTTCGCGACGTTCCGCCGAAGGTTGGCAACCGCGAGCCCTTGCCGCTGGGCCGCCAGCAGCTTCCACTGCGGGGCCGTCGCGAGCGCCCGCTGCCCGGCAAGCCCGAAGGCCTATGCTCCGGCGACTTCAACGGCGACGGCAGAGTCGATCTCTCGGCGACGCTGCTCAGCCCAGGTGCGCTGCTGGTCTGGCACACGTCCGAAGCGGGCCTCGAACACGAATTCGAGAGCCAGCCCTGCGGCGATTTTCCATTGCCGCCCATCGCCCTGCCGCAGGGTCGCTTCGGAGCCGGCGACGACGTGCAAAGCATCGCCGTCGCCTCGCGCGCCGCGCGCACGCTTGAACTTTTCGGTGGCGCGGCGCGCAGGCTGCCGCTCGAAAGGACACCGCGCGCACTCGCCGCCGGCAGATCCGGGCCCAAGGCGCTGATCGCGGTCGCCTGCGACGGCCGGCGCCTGGAAATCCTGCGCCACGGCGCCGAGGACTTCGAACATTGGACGCTCCAGGGCGACCTGCCGCGCTGTGCCCTGGTCAGCCGCGGATCCTTGAGCGTGCTCGTCGGCTTCCAGGATTCGACCGCGATCGAAGCCTACGACGGCGAAAGTGGCGAGCCCATCGGCCGGATCGAACTCGGCGGGATCCCGCGCGCCATGGCCGAGCTCGACATCGACGGCGACAACGATCGCGAGCTGGTCGTCGCCGGCGGCGATCGCGAACTGTGGGTGTTCGGCGCGGGCAAGAGCGGCGGCTCGCGCGTCTGGTTCGACGGCGCGCCGCCACTGATCTGGGACGCCGAAGCGATTCCGACCGCGCTTGCCGTGGGCGATCTCGACGACGAAGCGGGCGCGGATCTGGCGGTGCTGAACGACTTCAGTCTTTCGCTGCAGGTCTTGACCAGGCTCTGTGACCCTTGGGTTGGGCGCGAGACTTCGTTGTATGCGGGCCAGACGCCGCTTGGACTCGCGCTGCTCGACGCCGATGGCGACGACAGGCTCGACTTCGCGATCGGCAATCGCGACACACAGGGACTCGGCCTGCTCGCCGGAGATGGCGAAGGTGCGCTCGGCACAGGTAGCGTGATTCCGATCGGGAGTTTTCCCCAGGCGCTCGCCGTGGCGCGTGCGGGGAGTCCGGAGGGCGCGCTGCGACTGGCCGCGGTGAACGTGAAGTCGAACTCGATTTCCGCGGTCGTTTTCGTCAACGGGGCGCTGCGTCCGCTTGCCGAAGTCGCTTGCGGCACGGAACCGCGCGCGCCAAAGATCGCTGAATTCGACGGAAAACCAGGTCTTGACTTGGTGTTGCTGAGCGCGGGCCAGCACGGCACGGACCTGTGCACGTACCACGGGGACCTGGACGGCCGCCTCTCACCCGCGGCGACCTTGGAACTTGGTGCGGTCGCGAGCGGCATCGAAGTGCTCGACGTGGATCGCGATGGAGCGTTCGAATTCGCGCTCGCGATGCCGCAGACGGGGCGCGTGCTGCTGCTCGAGAATTCCGCCCTGCGCGGCGATCCCGCGGCCCTGGCGCAAGCGACGAGTCTTTGCGTTCCTTCGCTGCCACGTGAACTGACCACGATCGAACTCGACGGCGATCCCGGTCCGGAACTCGCCTGCGTGCTCGGCGCACCGGGTGAGCGGGTCGGCATCGCCTGGCTCGACGTTCAACGCGATAGCTCCGGCGCCCTCCAGCTCACGGAACTCGGTTTCACGCCCTTGCCCGGCGCGCCGAGCGAAGCCGTCGCCTGCGACCTCGACGGCGACGGGCGCATGGACCTTGCCGTTCTGGCGACAAGGGCCACGGATTCCTCGGTCGGCTTCTGGTTTGCGCTGCTGCATGGACCTGGAGGAGCGGCGGACTTCACGCCGAGCACGCCCATTCCGACGTCGCTCTTGCCGCGTGGCATCACCGCCGCCGATCTCGACGGCGACGGACGCGCCGAGGTCTTCGTCGCGCTGCAGAACTCGACGTTGGTGCAAGTCTGGTCACCGCTCGCTGCGAGCGCCGGTGCCCCCTTTCGCGTGCGCGCCCTCGACAGCCTCGGCGCCGGCCGCGGGCCCTTCGACCTGTGCGCCGCGGATGTCGATGGCGACGGCTTGCTCGACCTTTGCATCGCCAATGCGTTCTCCAACGACCTGAGCGTGCTGCACGGCACGCGCAGGTGAACGGCTACTTGGAAAGTTGCTTGAGCATCTCAACCGCGGCCGCGAACAAACGCAGATCCGCGCCGGCGACGTTGCGCCCAGTCGCTTCCTCGCGTCGCAACAAAAGGCCGTACTTGCGGCGATAAAACGATTCCGAAGAACGCAGCACCGCCGTGAACAGCGCGCGAGTTTCCTCACCGCGCAAGCTGCTCCCCGCGCGCGACGCGACGGCCAAACCGTTCAGCATGTTCGCCGGATAACCAGTCAGGTCGCCGATATTCAGCGCCGCGCGCGGTGAAAAATCGGTGAACGTCACATCGCCCCAGGAGCCGTTCAAGTACTGACGGCTCTTCATGTGCGCGCGAATCGAATCGTGCACGAGTCGATCGAGGGGCTGACGGATCGAAGGCTCGACTTGCGCGTAGCGATCGAGCAATTCCCAGCAACGATTCTGATCGGAGGCCATCGAGCCGCCAAAGCGCAGCGCGTCGTGCCACAGCGGCGCGAAGTGCGCGAAAGCGCGCGCGTTGAAACGGCGGAACTCGGCGTCGTCGGGAAACGCACTCAACATCGTCGCCGCTCGGCTGCCCCAGTGGCCGTAGCTGTCGTCGAAGTCCGGATCGATCGTGAACCAGGTGCCGGCCCAGAAGTGCGTGAACTCGAGCGCGGCGAGCGCCATGCGCGCCGCGTCGACCAGCCGCGCATCGCCGTTGCGGCGCGACAGGCGCGCGAATTGCGCCGCGACATCCAGACACCGAATCAGCGGAACGTCCAGGCTCGGCGTGCCGTCGGACGGCACGAATTTCACGGCCAGACTGCCGTCGGGCAATTGCCCGTGCGCCAGGATCGTCTCGGCCATGGCCTCGGCCTGCTTCAGCGCGCGCTCGCGAAACTGCGGCGGCCCGCGCGCTTCGATGTCGAGCAAGAAGGCAATGTAGCGGCCGACTTCGATCGGCTTGGCGTCCTGCGGCAGGTCGAGCACTCCGTCCCAATCGCGCGGCAGACCGGTGCCGGGATAGAAACTAAGTTCGAAGAAGTCGCCGAGATAGCGCTCGAGCGCTGTGTTCAACGCGGAATTGTCCGAGATCGCGCACAGATCGAGCATGCACTCGAACAGCGGATGGATGCCGCTCGCACCGGCATCGAGCTTTTCGCCGGTGACGACATCGAAGCGCGTCGTCAGGAACGACGTCTCGCGCGGACCGTCGCGATCGATGCCATGTTCGAGCCAGACACGAATGACCCCGTTGCACAATTGGCGCAGCTCGAGTGCGAGCGCAGCCTCGTCGGGGCAGGGCCAACTGCACAGCGCGCGCAGATCGCGGAACGTCGCGCCGGCGGATTCCGCGGGCGCCGAGATCTCGAGCAGGAAGCGCGGCATCGGCGTGTGCCCGAAGCGTGCTGCGAACTCCGTCGCGCGCAGTTCAAAAGTCTGATCGCGCACTTCGAGTTCGATCTTCTCGCCGCGACCGTCGGACAGGCGCACACGGCCCGCGCCTTCGACTCTGCCGCTGATCATCAAACGATCAGCGAGCGGTTCAAAGGCCACGATCGGTTGCGACAGCGCAGCGCTCGGCGCAAGCTCAAGACCCTGCGCGGCGACCGCAGTCGTCCGCGGAGTGCCGGAGGCGGTCCACCAGGGCACAATGAATTGGCGCGGATCGCGCTCCGGCGCCTCAGTCGATTCCCTGCCCGATCCGTTGTCGAGCATGTCGAGCACGATCACGG
Organism: Planctomycetota bacterium; assembly: GCA_043760765.1. Classification (GTDB taxonomy): domain Bacteria; phylum Planctomycetota; class UBA1135; order UBA1135; genus JADJQU01. Next base: position 4,147 of record JAYUOR010000652.1, read on the forward strand.
GTTCGGGCTTGTCCTGGGCGGACGCGCCGGCGCACGCCGCCGCCGCGAGCCAGCAAGCCAGTCCGCGTCGAAGCCAAGCGTTCATCTCCAGCATGATATTACACGCGTCTGCATTGCAGGAGCGCGATCTGCGCTCGCGGGGCGCGTTCACAACCTGCGCAGTTCCGGCTGCGGGTCGCGATCCACAGCGCCCGACCGGATCGACCTGTGACGGCCCATTCGACTCGCGTACGATGCAGCCATGCCCCGTGGAGGATCGCCGGCGATTCGAGCGAGTGCGCTGTGGTGCGCGCTGTCCCTGCTGAGCGGACCGGCGGCGAGCTGCGGAGGCGAGCCGGCTCAGCCTTCGGAGCCAATGCCCACGCCGCAGACGCCGGCGACCCAGCAGACAGCGCTCGCGCAGGCCCCGTTCCTGGCTCGAAGCGAACGGCCCTTGCGCGCCAAACCGGCGGGGCTGTGCGCGGGCGATTTCGACGGCGATGGCCTGACCGATCTTGCGGCAACCTTGGTCACACCTGGAGCGTTGCTGATCTGGCGTGGCAACAAGACCGGCCTGCCGCGCGATTTCAAGGATCAGGCCTGCGGCGATTTTCCGCTGCCGCCGCTGGCGTTGCCGCGCGGAACTTTCGGCGCGCAGAAAAATGCACAAGCGATTGCGGTGTGCTCGCGCACGACGCGCGAGCTTCAAATCGTGACGGCTGGTTCCCATCGAATCATGCTAGATGAGACACCGCGCGCCCTCGCAGCGGGCATGATCGACGGCAAGGTACTGATCGCCGCCGCTTGCGATGGCCTGCGACTCGAGGTGCTTCGCGATGGGGAAACGGAACCGCAACACTGGAAATTGTCGGCGGAGCTGCCGCGCTGCGCGCTGGTCAGCGGCGAACTCTCCGCAGTGCTGGTCGGCTTCCAGGACTCGACGACGGTCGAGGCGTACACATCGGCGGACGCTGCGCCGATCGGACGCATTCAACTCCCAGGCTTTCCGCGCGCGCTCGCGGAACTCGACGTCGACGGCGATGGCGATCTCGAACTCGCCGTGGCCGGCGGTGACCGCGAACTCTGGATCTTTGGGATCGGAGCGAGCGGCGGCGCACGCGCCTGGTTCACGCCGCAGACTCCGCTGACGCAGACGATCGACGCCATCCCGCTCGCGCTCGCCGTGGCGGACTTCGACGGCGATGGACGCGACGATCTCGCGATTCTGCACCACTATCAACTCTCGGTCGTGCTCTTGACCCAATGGTCCGCGACTGGCGCGGGCCGCAGCACTTCGATCTACGCCGGCCAGACGCCGATCGGGCTTGCGGTGCTCGACGCGGATGGCGATGGCAAGCTCGACGTCGCAGTCGCCAATCGCGACACGCTGGGCCTGGGTCTGTTGCTTGGGGATGGCGCTGGCAAACTTGGGGGCAGCGGTATTCCTCTCGGCGATTTCCCGAGCGCGCTCGTCGCCGCGCCGAAATCGGAAGGCGCGTTGCGGCTCGTGGCACTGAATGCCAAGTCGAATTCGATTTCGGCGCTGGTGTTCGCGGACAAGAAATTGAGCGCATGGCCCGGCGTGGACAGCGGCGTCGAAGCCCGCGCGCCGGCGATCGCAGAACTCGACGGTAAGCCCGGGCTCGACCTGCTCTTCCTCTCGAGCGGCCCGCGTGGCGCGCAACTCGTGCGCTTGGGCGGCGATCCCGCAGGCCACTTCACTCCATCGTCCGTGCTCGAGCTCCCCGGAGCCGCGAGCGAGCTCTGCCTGCTCGACGTCGACGGCGATAAGAAGTTGGAACTCGCGCTGTGCGACCCCAATGCGGCTTTGCTGAGTCTGCTCGAAAACGCCAGCCTGCTCGGCGATGTCGCGAGCCTCGCGCGCTGCGCTCACATCGCGGTTCCGTCGTCGCCGCGAGCGCTGTGCTGCATCGAACTCGACGGCGATCCCGCGCCGGAGCTGGCCTGCGTGCTCGGCGCGCCGGGAGAACGCGTCGGAATTGCCTGGCTCGACGCGCGGCGCAACCCGAGCGGCGAACTGCAGCTGGCCGAACTTGGTTTCATCGCCGTGCCAGGCGCGCCGCTCGCCGCGGTGAGTTGCGATCTGAATGGCGACGGCAAACAGGATCTCGCCGTACTGGCGTCGAGCGCACCCGATTCCCCCAGCGGCGCGTGGTACGCCCTGCTGCGCGGACCCAATGGGGTTGCTGATTTCTCACTCAGCGCGGCCATCCCGACCGGCATGCGCCCCCATCGCATCGCGGCGGCCGATCTCGACGGCGACGGCCGCGCGGAAGTCTTCGTCGCAGCCCAGGACAGTCACTTGGTCAACGGCTGGACGTCCGCGGGCGCGCGCGGCGCGAACCCATTTTCGCCGCGGGCCTGGGACGATCTGGGCGTGGGTCTTGGGCCGCTGGATCTTTGCCTGAGCGACGTCGATGGCGACGGTCTGCTCGATCTGTGCGTGGTCAATGGCTTCTCGAACGACCTCAGTGTGCTGCGAGGTCGTCGTCGCTGAAGGTCAACTCGAAGTCGAGCGGCCGCCGTGCGCCTGCGCGCGCGGACCAGGCGGCACTTTCCAGCAGGAAGGTCCAGCGCGGGCGCTGTCCGCAAGATGTCTCGGCCGCTGGCTGCAATTCGAAGCCGTGCTTTTCGAGCACGCGGCGCGACGCGAAGTTGTCCACGAAGACGCAGGCACTGACTGAGTTGGCTTCGAGCGCATCGAAGGCGAGCCACAGCGCGAGACCGACCGCGTCGCTCGCGAGTCCTTTCCCCTGATGTTCGGCACCGATCCAATAGCCAAGATCGCCACGCTCCGGATGATCGACGAATCGCAGTGAGAGTGCGCCGACGATTTCGGCACTATCCGCGTGCAAGATCGCAAGTTGATAGTTGGCCGCGTCGTCGCTTTCTACACGCCAATTTCGCGCCTTTTCGCGCATTTCGCTGACGTCACGCGGCCCGGCCCACTCGATCCAGTCGAGGATCTCGCGCCGGCCGGCGAGCAGGGCGAAGCTCTGCTCGGCGTCCTCGACCCGCGGCGTGCGCAGGCGCGCGACGGACCCGCGCAGATCCACATGCAGAAGCACAGGACTGCGGTTCATCTCTTCAGGTTCTTCATCATTTCCACGGCTCCGCTGAGCATGCGCACGTCTCCGTAGGCGAAGTTTTGTTCTTTGGTCGGCTCGCGCGTCAAGATCCAGCCGTAGGGACGCGCGTAGGCCTGCTTCGAGGAACGCAGCACGGCCGTGAACATCGCGCGGGTCTCTTCGTTGCGCAGCGCACTGCCGGGCCGGTAGGCGATCGCGAGACCGCCGATCAGATTTGAAGGCGTGCCGGTGAAGTCGCCGACGTTGAGGTTGGTGAGCGGCGAGAACGCGTTGAACGTCACATCGCCCCAAGCTCCGTTGGGGTATTGCTCGCCCTTGAAATGCGCGCGCACGGCCGCCCGCAAAGTCGCGTCGAGCGTCGCGCGTGAAATTGGAACGACTTGCGCGTAGCGCAGCAAGAATTCCCAGCAGCGCGTCTGATCCGCCGCGATGCTGCCGCCAAAGCGCAACGCATCGAGCCACAGCGGCGCGAAATGTTCGAAGCCGTGGGTGGTGAAGCGACTGAAGACCGGATTTTCCGGCCAGGCCACGAGCATGGTCGTCGTCTTGGCGCCCCAGTTGCCGTAGCTGTCGTCGAAATCGGGATCGATGCGATCCCAGCTGCCGCCCCAGTAGTGCGTGAACTCCAGTTCGGCCACCGCGGCAGCCGCCGCCTTGACCAGGCTCTGATCGCCGTTGACGCGCCCAAGGCGCGCAAGCTGCGCGGCGACGTCGAGCTTGCGAATCGGCTGCGCCGCGAGGTCCACGCTTCCGTCCAGGGGCACGTACTTCACGGCGAGCGAACCGTCGGGCAGGCGCCCGCGGGCGAAGATCGTCTCGGCCATGCGCTGAGCCTGATCGAGCGCTTGCTTTCGATAGGCGTCGGGGCCGTGGTCCGCGAGATCGAGCAGAAAGGCGAGGTAGCGCGCTACCTCGACCGGCTTTTTGTCCTGAGGCAGATCGAGCTCGCCGTCCCATTCGCGCGGCATGCCGCTCGCGGGATGGAAGGTTAGCTCGAAAAAATCCTTCAAATACGCCTCGAGTCCCGCGTGCCATGCGGGATTGCCGGCGAAGGCATCGACTTCGAGCAGGCTTTCGTACAGAGGATGGATTCCAGCCGCGTCGACGCGCAGCTTCACGCCGGTGATGGCGTCGAACTTCGTCGTCAGGAACATGGTCGCTCGAGATCCGTCGCGGTCAACGCCACGCTCGAGCCAGTTCTTGAAGACATCGCCACAGAGCGAACTCAGTTCCTTGTCGAGCGCAGCCTCGTCGGGCAGCGGCAGTTGAACGAGCGCGTGAAGTTCGCTAAACGTCGCGCCTGCGGAGCCCTCGGGCGCGCTGAGTTCCAGCTTGAAGCGCGGCAGAGGTGCGTGCTGGAACTGCGCGACGAAGTCCGCTGCGGACAATTGAAACTCCTGATCGTGCACGTCGATCGATAGGACTTCGTCGCGGCCGTCGATCAGGCGCACGCGGCCAACGCCTTGCACGCGGCCACTGATGCGCAGACCCTCCGCAAGTGGTGCATAGCCCGCAATGGGTTGCATCAAGATCGCGCCTGGCGCGAGGTCGAGCGCAGCCGATTTCGACGCTGCCGTTCGCGCTGTCCCGCTTGCGATCCACCACGGCACGAGCAAGGCGCGCGAATCTCCGGCGGGATAGACAAGCGCCTTTGCTCCGCCAGCGTTGTCGAGCAGATCGACCACCAACGTGCGCTCGACGCCGCTCCCGGCTTGTGCACCGGCGTGCGGCGACGCGAACATCCAAGCGAGGATCGCGATCAGCGGCGCGAGACCAGGCTGGAGAGCTTCGAACATCGCCGCTATCGTATTCCGCCGCCTGTGGCGGTGAAGCGAGAACTCGAGATCCGCAAATGACCATGAAAACCTACAAGATCGTCGAACTGCTCGGGGACGGCATTTCCGCCGAACTCTCCGCCTCGGTCCACGCCCTGGCCAAGTGCCTACCCTGCAGGCTCGAATTTCTGCCCCTGGACCTTTCTCAGCCCGCGCGCGAACGGCGTGGCGACGACGTCTACGCCGAGGCGGAAGCCTGATGCGCGAGCATCGCACCAGCCTCAAGTACCCGACCGCAACGACGGCCGAGTCGCCGAACAAGATCCTGCGCGACCGGCTCGATTTCGCCGTGATCCACCGGCCGGTGGTGACGATCCCATCGATCAAGACCAACTTCACCAAGTCGATCGACATCGACATCGTGCGCATCGGCACCGGCGGCACCTACGAGGACTCGGGCCGACGACTCGGACACGACGTCGCCGTTTCCCTGCGCGTGATCGAGCGCATTCCTTCGACCCACGCCGCGCGCTTTGCCTTCGAACTCGCGCGTCAACGCAAGGGCACGGTCGTCTCGGCGAGCAAGTATACGATCCAGCGCGAGACCGACGGACTGTTCGAGGAATGCTGCGCCAACGTCGGCCGCGATTTCCCGGACGTCGCCCATCGCAAGGAACTCTTCGACTCGATGCTGGCTGGGATCATCATGAATCCCGAGCGCTATCAAGTCATCGTGACGCCCAACGAATACGGCGATTTCCTATCAGACATGTGCTGCGGACTGATCGGCTCGATCGCGCTCGGCGACAGCGCTTCCTTCGCCTTCGATCTCGCCACGGGCCGTGTGCTCGCCGCGATGTTCGACCCGGCCGGCGGGACGGCGCCGGACATCGCGGGCAAGAACAAGGCGAATCCGTTCGCGGCGCTGTTCGCGCTGGCGAGCCTGCTGCGCTTCGTCGGCGAACCCGAGGTCGCGAATCGCCTGCGCGGCGCGGTCTTGGCCTGCCTCGCCGCAGGCCAGAAGACCGCCGACATCGGCGGGACACTCGGCACGCGCGAGTTCACGCAGGCGGTGATCGATCGGTTCGGATCCAGCTGACTCCGAGGGAGCCGATCCACTCGCACGTTTCGCGCAGTTCTCCTGCGTGGCCCGAGCGAATGGGTCGAACTGAAGCCTGACTCCGGACCTCAACTGCCAATCACGAACTCCAGGCCGTTCGAAAGCGTCGCGTTGTTCGGGGCGCCAAAGCCGTTGTCGCGGCCCCAGGCTTGCACTTCGATCAGCGTTCCCGGCAGGCTGAGGTAGGCCGCGGGCGAACCACCAAGTCCGCCGACGGCGAAGGCGTTGAAATCGAGCGCGTAGGCGCCGGAGCAGTCGTTCGGCGGTGGATTGCCGCCCGAGTTCATCGGCACCGAGCGCTTGAGCGGCGTGCTGACGCAGCGCAAGCCACCCACGAACGGAGCCGCTGCTTGCCCGGCATTCGAGTACAGGTACAAACCAGGCTTGTTGTTCATCACGTTGAGCGTCGTGACCGTGAAGCCCGAACCGCTCGTCGCACTCGATGTACCGCTCGCACCGATCGACGGCGTGCAGCCCAGCGAATTCACCTTCGCGGTGCAGTAAGCCACGGGAACGGACGTGTGCACGACCAGTCGCGTGTAATCGACCGCGGTGTCATCGGAAATGTTGACGTCGATGAATCCGTGGGCGTTGATCAGCGGCAGCAGATCGAGTGTTCCGCCGCCCACAAGCGGCAGATGCGCGAGGTCGAGAGTGAAGGTCGCGTTCGTGCCGTTGCCCCAGCCTCCGAGCAAACCAGTCGGATCGGGAAAAGGGAAGGCGCCAGGACCGTTGAACGGTGCAAACGCCCTACCGTAGGCGATTTCCGCCAGGTAATTCGTCGAGCCGGGAGTCACGAAGGACAACAGGAGGCCGTCGTTGCCCGTGCCGCAACAATCGCCGCCGCGCACCGAGATCTCGAGCGTCGCTGCCGCGATCCCGGAAGGCAGCCCGGCGAAGGTGTGCGCACATTGGCTATCGGAGACGCCGGCGTTGAGGCCATGGACATTGTCATAGCAACGAGTCCCGCCGTTCGCCGCCAGCAGCGCAAGCAGATGCGGACTCGGCGAGACGACATCGAAGGGCGCCGCGAAGTTGTCCACGTTGCCGGCAAGGAAGCTCTGCGCTCCCGCCGGTCCCCAGGAACAGGCCAGCGCCATGGCGGCGAGCAGGGAATATCGCAGTTGAAAAACGTGGGCTGATTGCATGAGGGGCATTCCGAACAAGACTAGTAGAAGAAGTTGAAAGCAGGCGATCGGTCGATCGTCCACGGATCCTCATCCTGGGAGTGTATGCGGCGTTACGAGGTAACTTGGTGAAACTCGGGCAGCCAGGTCCTTGAGAAGCCGCTTCGATGGATGCCACAGACAGGTCGACACAGGCCGAATTCACCTAGCTCTTCGACACACCGCCCATACGGTGCCTGGCACCGTACGGGCGGACGAATGGAGCGACTGCTATCCTCCTCGGGCTTGACGTCCACCCCACGACCGACCGACAGAGCGTCCTCAGGCGTGCTGGGCCACATCTGGCGGGGCACGAGCTTTCAGATCGCGGGGCGCGTTTGGAGCGCGATCTGCACGCTCTTGATCCTGCGAATGGCCGGGACGAGCCTCGATGCCGCGGCTTTCGGGCGCTTCACGTTCTACTTGGCACTGTTCACCTGGCTCGACACGTTCGTCGCGCTGGGTACGAGCGAAGTAGCCGTGCAACGCACGGCCAGCGAGCCGGATGCGGTGCCCTCCGTGCTGCGCGGGGCACGCCGCATCCGCGTGATGACCGGCGCGATCGGAGTTCTCGTCGTCGCCGCGCTGGTCTTCGGATTCGACGAACCGGGCGCGGCCTGGATCGTGCTCGCGGCCTGCTACCCGATCACGCACGCGCTCGAACTTTCGACGTTGGTCTGGCGCAACAAGATCGCCTGGGGGAAACCCGTGGCGATCCGCGCGCTGGCGAGCGGGGCGAGCTTGGCCGCGGTCTTCTGGCTGGCGCACAGCGGTAAAACAGAGCCCGCGATGTTCCTGGTCGCCGTTGCGATCGGTAGCACGCTCGGAAACTGCCTGCTGCACTTCGCCGCGCGCTCGCAATTGCCGGTGGCGCCACCCAACATGCAGGCGGCGCACGGGATCTTCATGGCTGCGCTGCCGCTGGGTCTCTCCTCGCTTTGCGCGCAGGCGTATTTCTACGTCGACAACGTCTTCGTGCGGACCATGCTCGGCGATGAGGCGCTCGGTCCCTACAACGTCGCCGTGCGGGCGATGAGCCTGTTGTTGATGCTGGCGCAGTACGCGACGCTCAGTGCGCTGCCCTGGCTCGCCCGTTGTTCATCGGAAGGCCGCCTGGAGTCGGCGATCGCGCGACTGGGACCGGGCCTCTTCGGCGCGGCGTGCCTGATGACCGGGGCGCTCTGGCCTTGGACGGATGTCGTGTTAGAACTCCTGGTTCCCGGCGCGGGTGTCGCCTCGCACAGCCTGCGCTGGCTACTGCTCGCGGTGGTCGCGATCCACGTCGGATCCGTCCTGCTGACCGCCGTCGTCGCTTCGCGCGACAATCGTTCGAAGCTCGGGATCCAGTTCTCCGGTCTCGCAGTCAACATCGGGCTCAATTTCTGGGCCATCCCGAAATACGGAATCGAAGGCGCAGGCATGACCACCTTCATGACCGAAAGTTTCGTCGCCATCGGCGCCGCGTTCGTCCTGGCGCGCCGAGGAGTCATTCCTTTCCGCGGCAAGTACGGACTCTTCTGGCTCGCGGGTCCGCTGTTGTTCCTAATGGCGGCGTGGATCTCGACTCAGTTGCGTCTACAGTGAGCGGCCATGGCCACTGAGGGACTCGGGCGGACGAGCGAGCGCAAACTGCTTTGGGTCGCGGCTCTTTTCGTGGCGCTGTTGCCGCTGATTTTCCATCTGCCCTATTTCTCGGGCGATCGGATCCTGTACACCGCGGACACCGCGCAGCTTCAGTTTCCGCGCTACAAGATCCTGTGCGACGCGCTGCAGCACGAAGGCCAGTTGCCGCTCTGGCAGTACTGGCTGTACACAGGCTCGCCATTCCACGCCAATCCGGAGAACCCGACGCTCTACCCGCCCGTCCTTTTCCTCGCGAGCTTCTGCACGCCGGTCTGGACGATCAACCTGACGATCCTCTCGCACCTCTCGCTCGCGGCGCTGGGGATGTTCTTCCTGGTGCGGCGGTTGTGGCTGCGCGCGGATCCAAGTCCGGGTGCGAACGCAGTGGCAACCGCGGGAGCGATCGTCGGCGGCTGCCTTTTCTCGCTGTCTTTCTGGACACGCCAAGACCACCTGAACCTGGTCACGTACGGCGCGGCGCAGGCCTTGATCCCCTGGATCCTGCTCGCGGCGGACTCCCTGCTCGAAGGGCCGTCTCCGCGAAGAGCCGCGGGCGTCTTGGGGCTGCTATTCGCCGCTCAGATCCTGACCGGCGGTCTGTACGTGATTCCCTACTCGGCGCTCTCGCTGGGGATGTGGATGCTTTTCCTCGGCATCTGCGGCGGACGCGAGCGCGCGAGGCGCACGTTGACCTGGGGCGTGCTCGCGATGCTGCTCGCAGCCTGGATTGCCAGCGGAAAACTCCTGCCCTATCGGGAGTGGGTCACGGTCACCAACCGCGCGGACCACCTCGAATACGCTCAGGCGCTCGGAAGGACGCTCGGCGACAAGAGCGGGAACTTCGAGTGGTCAACCTTCTGGACGCGTCTCTCCATGTACACGTTCTTCGGGACGAGCGTGGCTTTCGCGTTGCTTGCGCTGCCGCTGTTGGGCAGACCCGTTGTGCGGCTGGCGTTCGGCCTGGTGGTCGGTTGCTTCCTGATCGCGCTTGGGGGCCCGCTGCATCGTTTCATGTACGACCATGTGCCGACCTTCGATCAGATGCGCGATGCGATGCGCGGCTGGACGGGAGTCAACGCGTTCTTGCCCGTGCTCGGCGGTTTGGGAGTTTGCGGACTGCTCGCGCGATTCAAGGGACTGCGCAAGCGGCCGGTGGCCAGCGTCGCAAGCGCTGCCGTGATCGCGGCGCTGCTCGCGCCCTGCCTGGCCTATTCCTTCCGCCATCAGGAAACCTTCACGAATCCAGAGCATTTTTCAGCGCTTCCCGGCCTGTACACGAACTGGCCCGAGGTGGCGAAGGAGTGCGGCAAAGACTGGCGCGCGATGCACGTCGATCGCGATTCGCCGCGCAATCGCAACGAGCAGTTCATCTCGACGCTGCTCGAAGTCGAGACACCCGCGGGTTATCTGGGCCATGTCTGGCCGCGCGCGCTCGAGCTGCATCTTTACGGCAATGCGAGCGATCCGCTGAGCGACGAACTGCGCTTCCGAAGACGCTCGACGCTATCCGTGCTTTGGATGGTGTCGACTTCGTACGAGCCTGGAGCGCCCAAGCTGTCGGAAGTCATCAATCCACAATTCGTCGACGGGAACATGCGCATCAAGAATCCGATCGCGCGCCCACGCGCGATCGAACCCTCGGTCGCGGCGGCTGTCTACGACGACGTGGACAGCGAAGTCGCCTATGCCATGCTCGACGAGGGCACGTTTCCCCTGATGGAAGCCGCGACGATCCAGTTCGATCGCGAGCGCGAACTTTTGCCGCAGGAACTAGGCGGCCTCGATGCGCTGATCCTGCGCGGCACCCCCTCGCCCCAGGCGGAGAAAGCCGCGGCGGCGATGCGCGCCCTCAACAGACCCGTGATCACCGTCGGCATTCCGTTGTCGGATATCGATCGCGCCGACGTCTTCAAGATCGGACACGACGTGCTGGCGATGGCCGCGCTCAAGCTCGAACCGTCGATCGACAAGTTCGAGCGCCTGCGCTCGGACGCGACGCTGGTGACGCGCGTCGATCCAGCGCGCGGCCGCTGGATCGTGGTCAGCGAGCCGTGGGCGATCTACTCCGGCTGGACCGCACGCGGAGCTTCCGGCGCGTTGCATGCCATCGACAAGGCCGACGGCGTCTCTTCCGCAGTATTCATGCCCGCGGGCGAGAGCACGCTGAGCGCGGTCTACGCGCCAAAATCCGCCAGGAACGGCTTGTGGCTTTCTGCGGCGGGCCTGCTCGGCGCGTTGCTCGTGGCACTCTGGCCGGTGCGAGCGCGGCCGTCGTAACGGAACCGGGTTCGACCTCGATATCCCGGCGGCGCGCCTTGCGAGCGGATCCGGGATGTCGAAGTCGAGCCTGGTACCGTTACTGCGGGCAGTGGATCTTGATGTCTTTCGACACCACGCAGTCGACGATGTCGTCGCGGGTCGCGACCAGCGTCCCCGGCAAGAGGATCGAATGTTGGATGCGGATCGGATGTTCGATCACGACGTCTTCGCCGAGCACGGCGCCCTCAAGGATCGCACTTGGGTGAACGCGCGCGCTCTTCGCTATCACGTTGGCCTGGCCGATGTGACGCAAGTAACGCGTGTTGCAATCGAGCAGGTCACTGGGAAACGTGATGTTGTAATCCCAATCGACGACCTCGCAGGCCTTCACGCGATAACTCGAGTCGATGAAGATCTGAATCGCTGTCGTCAATTCGTATTCGTCGCGCATCGCCGTGCGTGGCGTCTGGCGCAGTGCGTCGAAGATTTCGAGCCCGAACATGTACATGCCGCAGCCTTTGAGATTGTTGACCAGGTAGCGCGGCTTCTCGACGACCTTGGAGACATTCAGGTGATCGTCGATGGTCACGGCGAAATTCTTCTGAATCGCGACCGGATCGCTTTCGCGCTTTACGGCCAGCACGCCCGACACGCCGCCGGATTCGAAGCTTTGAACCATCGCGCCCAGATCCTTGGGCACGTAGAAAATGTCGCCGAGGAACAACAGGAACGGACCTGAGAGGTGGCGCTCGAGTTGCATCGCCGCGTGCGCGATGCCGAGCGTCTGCTTCTGCTCGACATAGCGAATCTTGACGCCGAAACGCGCTCCGTCGCCGAAGTGCTCGCGGATCATTTCCTGCAGGTGACCGACGACGATCACGATTTCGCGAATACCCAGCGACTTCATCTGCTCGACCTGGTGCTCGAGGATCGGCCGGTTGGCGATCGGCAACAGCGGCTTGGGATAGCGCGCATTGAACGGATCGATGCGGCTGCCCTTCCCGGCGGAGAGGATCACGCCCGTGTAGGTCGCGGTTGACGCCGGCTGTGCCTTGGACGATTCCATTGGCGAGAAGTGTACCTATCGACAGCCGGAAGGCCGATGCTGGAGCCAGGCTCCTGCTAGCCGATCGACAAGCGCTTGCGGAAGATCGTTCGCAGCATCTTCAATGCCGTCATCGAAATCTTGCGGTAGTTGGCCGAGTGCTTCGACTCGCCCCCCATGCGCGCGAAATAGTGCACCGGGATCTCGATCACGCGGATCCTCCGCCTCAACGCTTCGCACATCATCTCGGGTGAAAAGGCCGGTCCCGCTTCGCGCACGCCGGGCTTGATCTTCGTCCAGGTCGACTTGTGCAGGGCGCGGTAGGTGCAGCCGACGTCGGTCAGCCGCGGCTCCATCGACAGGTACCAGAAGACCTCGACCAGCTTGCCGACGATCACGTTGCCCCAGCGCAAGAGGGAGCGCATGTTCGCTGCCTGGTCAACCATCTGTGACGTCGTGCGCGTGCCCATCACCAGTGTGTCGGGCTCGAGGTAGGCCAGGAACTTCGGCAGGTCCAACGCCTTGAACGAACCATCTGCTTCGGCGAGCACCATGACGCCGTCTCGCGCCGCGTCCATGCCACCGCGCAATGCGCAGCCATAACCCGGCTTCAATTCGCTGACCACGCGCGCGCCTGCCGCGAGCGCAAACTCGGCCGTACGATCCTTGCAGTTGTTGTCGACGACGAGCACCTCGTCGACGTCCGGTCGCGAGCGAAAATCTCGGACCACATCGGCGATCGTCGCTTCCTCGTTGTAGGCGGGGATGATGACGGTGACGTGGTCTCGCTCGTGCATCCGCGGCGCGTGGGCTAGGGGTGGAAAAAGACGGGAAGAGGGAAGCGGCGAAGTCTACCCGAGCCGGGGATCGCGGAGCGACTGTTACACTCTGCCCATGTTGACCTGCACACCTTTCCTTGCCCTCAGCTTGGGCCTGATCCTCTCTCTCGGCGCGTGTCGTTCGGGACCCGCCCACCTCGGCGCAGAGGGTCCGCAGGGCAACTGGGTTGCAGTCGAGACCTCCAGCGGCAGAGTCGCGAGTCTTGGCGAAATGGCGCGAACGCTTGCGCGGTGCGACGTCGTGTTCCTCGGCGAGGAGCACGACAACGATGTCGCCCATGCTCTGCAGTTCGAACTCACGCGACAGATCCTCGAACTGCGGCCCAACGCTTCCCTGTCGTTCGAGATGATCGAGCGCGACGCGCAGACGAAACTCGATCGTTATCTCGCGGGCGAGATCGACGAGGACGCCTACCTTTCGAAGACGCGGCCATGGCCCAACTACCGCCGCCACTATCGCCCGCTCGTCGAGCTGGCCCGGGAAAGAAATCGGCCGGTGATCGCGGCCAACGTGCCGCGGCCGCTGGCATCGCGCGTCTCGCACGAGGGGCTCGCCCCCGTAGCCGAAGAAGCGTTCATGCCGCGCTCGGTGATCGCTCCGCCCGGTCTGTACCGCGCGAATTTCGCGAAGGCCATGGGCAAGCCGGAGGACTCGAAGGATCCGGGACTCGATCTGTGGTTCCTCGCGCAGTGCGTCAAGGACGAAGCCATGGCCGAATCGATCGAGCGCGGACTTTGCGCCGCGCCGGCGGGCCGAATCGTCGTGCACTACTGCGGCTATTTCCATTCCGACCATCGGCTCGGAACTGTCGAACGTCTCGCGCGCCGCCAACCGGGCTTGAAGATCGGCGTGGTGACGACACGTTCAGGCGCGCGCGATCCCAAACGCGTCGAAGGCGAACTCGCGCACGCGGCGGACTTTGTCTGGCTGGTCCGCGAGCAATGACCGGACTTCGCGTCGGGCTCGACTATCGCCCGGCGCTCGCCAATCGAGAGGGCATCGGCCGCTACACGCGCGAACTCGTCCGCGCGTTCGTCGAACTAGGCGCCGACGAAGGCCTGCGACTGTTCAGTTCGACGCTCTCCGAGCCGCGCTTTTCCAGAGCGGAATTGGGCATCGAACCTTCGCGTCTGCGTTCCGTGCGCTGGCGCATTCCGTCGAAGCTGCTGCCGCACTTGATGCGCTTCACTGGTCGCGGCGCCGACGATTGGCTGGGCGGGGTGGACGTCTTCCACCATACGCAACCCAATTTGTTGCGCGTGCGCCGCGCCGTCGAAGTGTCGACGATCTTCGATTGCATCTACATGCTGGGTCAGGGCTGGCTCGATGAGGCCAGCGCGCAGCGCATGGAACGCGCGGCGCGCGAGCAGGTTCGGCGCTCTAAGCTCGTGCTCGTGCCGACGAAGTTCGTGGCCGAGGAAGTGATCCAACGCCTGGGTGCGAAACGCGAGCAGGTCGTGGTCACTGAACTCGGCTGTGATCACGCGCGGCATTCCGCTCCCCCATCGGCACCGGCCGCCAAGAAAGCAGAACGCTTCGTGCTGAGCGTCAGCCGAGTCGACGCGCGCAAGAACCATGTGCGCATGCTCGCCGCGTTCGAGAAACTCTGCGCGGCGGGATTTCCGCAGCGCTGGATCATCGCCGGACCGCGCGGCCACGGGGCCGAGGCCTTCGAAGCCGCGCTCGAACGCTCGAGCGCGCGCGCGCGTGTCGAATGGCGCCACTACGTTTCCGACGAAGAGCTCGGCCGTCTGTACGCCGGCGCCGACGCTTTCCTTTTCGCGAGCCTGAGCGAAGGCTTCGGCCTGCCGCCACTGGAAGCGATGATGCACTCGCTGCCAGTGGTCGTCGGCGACGTTTCTTGCCTTGCCGAAGTTTGCGGCGACGGCGCGCTGTACGTCGATCCCGGCGACATCGACTCCATCGCGGAGGGAATGCGGCGCGTGCTTGCCGCGCCCGAGTTCGCCCGCGACCTAGCCGTGCGCGGCCTCGAACGCGCGCGGCAATTCACCTGGAAGAACTGCGCGCGCAAGACGCTCGCGGCTTACGAACTCGCGCGGCGCTGACGCTCACGCTTCGCCAAGTCGCGCACGCACTTTTGCCTCGTCGACGTCTTCCGGATTCCAAAGCACGCGGCCTTCCATGCCGCCGGCGACCGTGATCGTCTGGCCGGACACGTGCCGCGACGCAGCCGGCGAAGAGATCAATGCGACCATCCGCGCGATGTCCGTCGCGCGCGCGAGCTGGCGCAAGGGCATCGTGCGGGTGATGCGCTGAATCGTTCCGCTTTCGGCGAGTTCCGGCCGCACCATGTGCGTCGCCGTCCAACCGGGCGCGACGAGGTTGACACGCGCGAACGGGTCGAGCAGCACGATCTCATTCTTGAGCGTGGCCACGAGGCCAGCAAGTCCGGCCTTCGCGCAGGCGTAGTCGGCGTGATGGCGCTCGCCAAAGATTCCGGCGGTCGAACCGATGAAGAGGAGTGAAGCTCCATGCCCGTCCGCGCGCGGCCCCGTGCGCGCCAGACTCGCCATGAAAGCGCGCGCGGTCCACAGCGCGCTGAACAGATTGGCGTCCAGCGTACTTTGGATGCGCTCGACCGAAGCTTCGTGCAGCGACTCCGCGGGCCGCGGCCAGGCGCCGGCGTTAGCGACACACACGTCGATGCGGCCGAAGCGCGCTCGCGCCCTTTCGAAGGCGGCATCGGCTTGGGCCGGTTCGCTCAAGTCGGCGGTCAGGCATTCCGCGCGACCACGCCACTCGCGCGTCTGGACGAAGGCCGCGAGATCCGCCGCCCGCGTCGAAGCGCACAGCGCGAGCGAGGCGCCCTCTGCCGCGAAAGTCTCGGCGAGCGCGCGGCCGATGCCTCCCGACGCCCCGGTTATCAGAATCGTCTTGTCGCCAAGTTGAAGATCCACGCTCGCAAGGTACAGAATGGAGTTCTCCATGCGCCAGCACTCCATCGCTCTGCTCTTCCTCTGTCCGCTCCTCGCGACCCTTGCACTCTGCATGCTTTCGTCCTGCGGCGAGGACCCCGTCGAACCAGGCAATGCCGAGCGCGGCCACAAGCTCGCGACTTCGACGAAGTGCAATTTCTGCCATCAGGTCGAAGGCCGGGGCGGAATGATCGCACCACCGATGGAAAAGGCGCTTTCGCTCGCCAACACGTTGGTTCGCGACTACGAGAAGCGTGTCGATACCCTGAAGCAGACTGCCCCCAAGGCCTACAGCGCGGCCCAGCCCACGATCGACGGCATCCTCGCGGAGAAGGACCACGCGCGACGCTTCGAGCTGTGGCTGAATGGGTACTTGTTGGACACCAAGTTCGACAACCCGATGACCAAGATGGGGAACGTGCTGTTGACTGCGCAGCAGCGCGCCGACGTGATCGCCTGGCTGATGACCAAGCGGCCGGAGCAGTGAGCCTGGTCAGGCCGGCCGCAGATTGACGCGCGTGCTATAGAGCACGTTGCCGCGGCCTAAATCCGAGAGTTCGGGCGAAACGAGCGCATTGATGCCCACGCCCTCGGGCACGTCGCAGCTGCGCGGCACGCCATCGACACGCAAGACGCCGGGAGACATGTCGAGCGAAAACTCCGCGTCGAGGGTGAGCGAGCCGTGTTCGTTGGAAAGCAGCGCCGGCTCTCCGTCCAGCAGGCCCAAGCGCGCCGCGTCCTTCGGATGCACGAA
>JAYUOR010000653.1:0-2787 GCA_043760765.1 Planctomycetota bacterium
GCGCAACCTTTCGACAGCGACGATGCGTTCGTTCGGAAGTCGCGCGGACACCTTCGTCACCGATGAGCCGCTCTACGCGCACTATCTGAAGGTCACGAAGCTCGCCCATCCCGGCGCCGACGAAGTCATCGCCGTTCACGAGAACGATTGGCGCAAAGCCGTTGCCTGGCTCAGCGGCCCCGTGCCCGAGGGCCAAACGGTCTGGTACCAAAAGCACATGACGCATCACTTGCTGCCCATGATCGAGCGCGATTGGCTTGGGTCGTTGACGCACGCCTTTCTATTGCGCGATCCGCGCGAGGTCTTGCCGTCGCTCGACGCGAAGTTTGCGCATCCGACGCTTGCGCAGACCGGCATGGCCCAGCAGTTGGAGATCTTCGAGTTCGTGCGCGCGCGAACCGGCCGAATTCCGCCGGTGATCGACGCCGCGGATCTGCTGCGCGATCCAGCCGGCATGTTGCGCGCGCTGTGCGCACAACTGGGCCTCGAGTTCGACCCGAACATGCTGCACTGGCCGGCCGGCCGCCGCGCCACCGACGGCGTCTGGGCCAAATACTGGTACCAGAACGTCGAGAAATCCACGGGTTTCGCGCCCGAGCGCGAGCATCGCGCGGAATTGAGTGAACACCTCGCGCCGTTGCTCGAGGAATGCCTGCCCTATTACGACGAGTTACATCGCCATCGCCTGCAAGTCTGATCCATGCTGCAAAACTACGACCCGCGCAATCAGGACATCCTGATCAACATCAACGGCAAGCTCGCGCACCGCGACGCGGCAGGCGTCAGCCCTTTCGATTCGTCCGTGCAGGGTGGCGACGGCGTCTGGGAGGGACTACGACTCTACGGCGGCTGCATCTTCCGGCTGACGGCGCACCTCGATCGCTTGCGGCACTCGGCGCAGGCCCTGGCCTTCAGCGACATTCCAAGTCACGGAACGATCACGCGCGAAATCGCGCGCACGCTCGAAGCCAACAAGATGCGCGACGGCGTGCACATTCGTCTGACGCTGACCCGCGGAGTCAAGATCACGTCGGGCATGGATCCCAGGCTGAATCGCAGCGGGCCGACGTTGATCGTGCTCGCCGAGCACAAGGCGCCTGTGTACGCGACCAGCGGAATCTCCCTGATCACCGCGGGAACCCGAAGGCCTTCGCCCGACGTGCTCGACGCGAAGATCCACCACAACAATCTGATCAACTCGATCCTGGCCAAGATCGAAGCCAATGTCGCGGGCGCTGACGATGCTCTGATGCTCGACGGCCGCGGATTCGTGGCCGAAACCAACGCCACACACCTTTTTCTCGTCGAGCGCGGCCGCCTGGCCACGCCGCGCACGGTCGCCTGTCCCGAAGGCATCACGCGCGCGACTGTGCTTGCCTTGTGCGCGAAACACGCGATCGTTTGCGACGTGCGCGATCTTTCGCTGGCGGAGTTTTATCGCGCTGACGAAGTCTTCTGCAGCGGCACGATGGGGGAGCTCGCCGCGGTCACGAAGATCGACGGCCGCACGATCGGCGCGGGAGAAGTCGGACCGATGACGCGCCGCCTGAGCGATTTGTATCGCCAATTGACCGCCTCGGAAGGCGAGCGCGTCGTGGCCTGAGGCTCGCTGCCAGGCCCCCCCGGAAAGTTTTTCGCGACTGAAATCCGGGCCGAGCCCAAGAAGCGTGTGGCCGTGGTCGTTGCATTGTCGAATTCGACGAACGCAACCCAGAGAGCCGCACCATGACCAGCCAACCGTCGCCTGAACACTCGCCGATCCAGATCAAGACCGCTTGCCCGAAGAATTGGGCTGAGCTTGTCGGTGACGAAAAGAAACGCTTTTGCTCCGAGTGCAATTTGCACGTTCACAACGCAGCTTGGCTCACCCAAGTGGAGGCGAGCACGCTCGTCGCCAAGGCAAGCTCGCGCGTCTGCATGCGCATCGAATACGACACCAGCGGTGCGCCAGTGTTCCGAGACTCGCTGCCCGCCAGTGGATCCAAACCGCGTCCTGTGTCGCGCATCGCACGCTGGGCCTTGTCCGCGGCTGCTGGCCTGCTCGCGGCCTGCAATGGGAGCATCGCACCGCCTGCCGCAACCGATCCATCGACAGGCACGAACGGAGGCGAGACGCCCTCCAAGATGGGCAAAGTGGTTTCGACGCTGATGGGGGATGTCGCGGTGCCCGAGCCTGTGCGGTTGGAGCGACTGGGTGAAGCGAAGATGGTCGAGGCTCCGCCCCAGCAGCCGATTCAGCCGACTCCGCCAGTGAACGACGGCAAATAACGCGAGTTCGTCCACCTGATTGCTGTCGCGTCAGGACTGAAACTCAGGAGCCATTCTGCCTGACGATCCTCGATTCCTGCCCAAGCGGGGACGGCGGGCGCTCGGCCAAGGTTTCGGGAATCCGCCGCGGATTCAGCGCTGCGGCGCGGGCGCAGGACTTGCCGCCGGCACGTCCGGGAATTTCTTCTCCAACCAGGCTTCGACTTCTTCCGGGTGGAACCCAAAGGGCCCAGTTTCACCCTTGTACGCGATCTTTCCGTCGGTCTCGATCACGTACAGGCGCTCCGGCCAGCCGCCGAAAACGAAATCGACCTTGTTGTCCATGTCGTCGACGAGCAACGGCAATTGCCACTTCTCGCGGCTGACAAAATCGCGCGCAATCGCGAGTCGCTCCTCGAGCGTCGTCGGCTGCTTGTAGCAGACGCCCTGTTCCTCGTTGACGTCCATCTGCCACTCGTCCGTCGGGTGCGCTTCGCGGATGTAGATGCTGATGAAATCAGCTTGCTTGGCGAAGCGCTC